>JAICQC010000501.1 GCA_025938055.1 Anaerolineales bacterium
AAACAGACTGCATAGGAGGATCAAGTTAAGTACTAAGGAATACTTCAAATCAAATTGTCTCATTTCTGCTCCTGCTTTTATAGCTCAGGTGTGGGGAGTGTATAACAGGCGCTATGGGGGAGCAACATACCAGAGGACGGTTAAGCGCTGCTAAGTCCCCGCTGGTGTAAGAGAACGCCGCCTACACACAAAGATTTTTATCAACGTAGGAACGACTATCGAAATGCCCCCTGTGTACTTGGACAAAATCAGGAGTGTAGATCAATCCCCACAGGCAGGGCGGTGCGCGCCCACTGGCTGAGCGTCCTGCCCTCCTCCCATTCCTGATATTTCTCCGCGACCAGGTGCCTTGCCATATGATCTTCCTCGCTGTCCTCGACCAGCCTGGCGGCCCCGGCGAACGTGAACTTTCCGATGCGCACACTTACGTCAGGGTTCTTAAGCAGGTTCTTCACCCAGTCTGAGGTCTTGCTTCCCGCGAGCAGATAAAGCGTATTGTTTCGAAGCCCAAACCAGATTTCGATCTCATGCGCGCGCCCCGTCACACGACCCGCGGTGGTGAGATAACAATATTCTTCGGTGGAGAGACCAGAGAGCAGATGGTTGAGATTGCCTGTGGCTTCCATACCGTCTATCTCATCCCGATGCCGCGTGCCATCATGGCAGCCGAAAAGAGGATGACGGCAACCGCCAGCATCTCCAGGCGCAGGATCAGCTTGATGCGCGAAAATTCCTGGTCCGAGATCGCCGGCGCCTCGTTTCTGGCGAAGAACCTCCTCCAGGAGACGAACCGGACAGTAGGGTAAATGGAAAGTAGAGCAGCCAGGGCAAATCCCAGCATCTTGGTCCAGAAGAACCAGTTCTGGGCGTAGAAGGCGGCGCCTTTCTCGAAATAGAACACGCGCAACAGCCCGACGATCAGGACAACCCCTGCGGAGACCCCGTAGACGATGTCCATCCTCTGGATCCGGCGGGCATCCACAAGTGACAGGTTCTTGCGAAAGGTGGTATGCTCGTAAATGATCGCGGCAGCCAGGGTGAACGCTGCCAGATGATGTAAGAACGCCATGATTGCGCTGGTCATTTCTGCCTCCTCTCTATACCGTAACCTTGCGAAGCGCCCTGCGGGCAGCCTCCGCAAGGTTATTTCACCTAGTATAACCTTACAGTTCCCTGTATGATACAAATTAGTGGCAATCGTCAATTGCGTAGAAGGCGAAAATTGGGTAAGATAGGATATGCCATGACAAAGATTCTGGCATTCAGCCCTCACGACCTCCGGTTTTCAAGGATTCAGCCAGCCTGACAGGTACCTGTTTACCTGCCAGGCTTTTTTATTCTCATATCTAAGGTGTACGCGGCGCTCTTTGGCGCCACTCACGTGCACAGTCCGCGCTACATCTGCCCTGGCGGGCGGCGCCAGGGGAGAGCGCTCTTTACACAAATAGTTATTAGGGTCTGTATGCAAAATAGAAAATAGTGGTTAAACTGGCAGCCATGGGAAACCGTGGCGACCTAACAAATGAACAATGGGAGCGGATCGAACAGTTGCTCCCGAAAGCAAAAACTACCCGTGGGCGACCAGCGCAAGATCATCGAAAGCTCCTGAATGGTATTGTCTGGGTGCTCAGAACAGGAGCACCCTGGAGAGACATGCCGGAGCGCTATGGCAAGTGGACCACGATCTACAGCCGGTTCCAGCGTTGGCGCAAGTCGGGTGTCTGGGACAAGATGTTTGCCGAGTTGCAGACGGCGCTGGATGTGGAGAGTAATGTGGATTGGGAGATCCATTTCATTGACTCCACAATCGTGCGAGCTCACCAACATGCGGCTGGTGCAAAAAAAGCAGCCCCGAACGAGAAGCGTTAGGACGTTCTCGGGGTGGTTTCAGTACCAAAATCCATGTCCGTTGTGAAGGTACAGGCAGATTGATCACGTTTTTGCTCACACCGGGTCAGGCAAGCGACATCGACCAAGCAGAAAAATTGATGAAGACTGGTGCTATTCGCCGGCGCTCCGGACAGACCCGTCTGCGCCCAGAACGTGTGGTAGCGGATAAAGGCTATACCAGTGCTGCCCTGCGAGCTTATCTGCATCGCTACCATATTCGTTACACCATTGCTCGGCGTAGCAATGAACGCCGCAGAGGTTCCTTCAACAAACAACATTACCGAAAGAGGAATATCGTTGAAAGACTCATCAATCGTCTCAAGCAGTTCCGGCGCATTGCTACTCGCTACGAAAAACGAGCTGCCAACTTCTCAGCTATGATCACTGTTGCCGCCATTTTCCTCTTTTCAGATTTTGCATACAGGCTCTAGAGCGTATCTCAAAAATGGTAGACTGTGGTCCAAACTCTTGTTGGGAGCGGACCGATGGATCTCAAAGACAAACAATGGGCAGTTGTGGAACCGTTACTTCCAAAAGTACCTCGCCGAGCGGATGGCAAAGGGCGCCCACGAGTGGACGATCGTGCAATCCTGAATGGCATTTTGTGGGTCTTACGGACCGGAGCTCCCTGGCATGACATGCCGAACCGGTATCCACCATACCAGACCTGCCATCGCCGGTTCCAGGAATGGGTCGAGAAGGGTGTCTTTGAAGACGTGTTGCGAGCGCTGGTGAAGGATGTCAAAGAGCGAGGCGGCTTGGACCTGACCGAGTGTTTTATCGATGGCAGCTTTGTCATTGCTAAAAAAGGGGCGACGGGGTGGGAAAAACCAAGCGGGGCAAAGGTACAAAGCTCATGGCAGTGGCAGATGGCGCTGGTCTTCCTGTCGCCATATCCGTTGGAAGTGCTTCGCCGCATGAAGTGAAACTGGTAGAAGACACTTTGGAAAAGAGATTTACGGAAGAAATGCCAGAACGATTGATCGGTGACCGAGCCTATGACAGTGACCCGCTCGATGAAAGGCTGCACGAACAAGGTATTCAGATGATCGCTCCGCACAAGTCCAACCGCAAGAAGCCGGCTACTCAGGATGGACGCCCTTTGCGCAGATATAAAAAGCGTTGGAAGGTGGAACGCCTGTTCGCCTGGCTGCAGAACTTCCGAAGAATTCAGGTTCGCCATGATCGCAGTCTCAACAATTATCTCGCCTTTGTCTTGCTCGGTTGCATGATTATCTTTCTACGAAATCGTTTTTGAGATGACTTCTA
>JAICQC010000608.1 GCA_025938055.1 Anaerolineales bacterium
TGGTGATCCATTTTTCAGGGATGCGCTATGCCACTGCCCACGGTTCGTGGGCAGACCCGAAGGACCTGTTAGTTAATCTGCGTACCTCTGCCATGGAGAAGGATTTCAAGAAGATGGACGATGATGCGGTGGAGGCGCTCGCACAGGAACGCCTGAGTGTTTATGAAACGCCCAACGTTTCAAACCTGAACGCTCCCCGGCTCGCACGCACCACCGATGAGGAATGGAAGGAGAAAATCGCTTTCCATCTCAGGGGATTGAAATCGCCCAGTCCCTACTACCGACGCAAGGCGTTGTTCAACCTGCGCCTGGACGAGGAGAATTACGAGGTCGAGGCGATGACTCCTACCCAGGCGCTGGAAGCGATCGAGGCGCAAAAGGACATGCTGCCGGACTGGATGTGGAAAGAAATCGTCAGGCTGACCGACTTGCGCATGAAACAGGCAAAGGATCCCAACTGGGAAAAGCTGACTCCTGAAGAGGAGGAAAAACGCAACGAAGCGCAATACGCAGAATTCCGCGTCATCATGAACAAGTGGAAGCAGGACCATCTGGTGGGTTGGCGTGAGGAGCACGACCGTTCGAACAGATTGATCGTCACTCGTTCCGTGTGCAACGAGGTGGCGGAACAGATCCAGCACCTGCGCGGGCATTCGCCGCCCGGCGGGCTGACTGCCAAAGCGCCGTGGTATCTGAAAAATGAACGCGAAGGGAAGATCCCAGGATCCCCCCGCCCGTACTTTACCAGACCCGACTCTGCCAAAGATTACAGCGTGGGCGCGAGCATTCTATGGCTGCGATTTGTGCACGAGCTTCCCAACCCCTGGCGGGTGGCACAGCCCTTGCAGACCAAAGGCGGCGACGGCTTGATCCCCGCTGAATTTATGAGGAAAAAGGCGGGCACCACGGGCAACTGGACCTATTCACAGGGCGATGTTGTGACGCGCTCTCGAACGCGCACGAATGAGAAAAAGCAGAAAGCCAAAGAACAGCAATGGCTGCGCTGGATCCATGAAGCCACCGTGGCAGAGGTGGCAGAGACCGTGGATGGTCCCATCGTGCTGACGTTCGAAACGGCGCTGCCGTATGACGACCCGCGCCTCTCGGCAGTTGGTGTCTTCAAGCATACTCTGGATAACCTGATGTGGAACGGCGGCGAGGACACGTATAATGGCTCGTTTGTCGGGTATCTCCCGGAAAGCAGGATCCCTGCGAGCGATCTCGAAGAAATGCTGGATTGGAATCACATCCTGGGCAAGGGTGTCATGACCCCAGCACAGTTGGAAGACTATCGAAAAAAATATATTCGAAAGACATAGATCTCTCCTGCAACTTTTTGCCTCTCAAGCCTGTATAACCTCTAGCCATGAGTGCGCCCTCTGACCGCGACCTGATTCAACGCGCCCGTCGCGGCGACGCCGAGGCGTTTGGCGAACTGGTCACACGGTACCAGACCAGTGTTTTCAATGTCTGTTATCGCATCCTGCACGAGCGCGCCGAAGCCGAGGATATGGCGCAGGAAACATTCATCCGTGCGCATGCGCGGCTCAGCACCTTCGATGAGGAACGTGCTTTTGGTCCCTGGATACGGCGTGTCGCGGCGAATGTCTGCCTCAACCA
>JAICQC010000244.1 GCA_025938055.1 Anaerolineales bacterium
CCGAATTGAAGCCAGTGGCTGTATCCAATCCAGCCGATCAATAGCAGAAACGTTGCATGGATAAAAACATCAATTCCAGCAAAGGTTCCCAATTTCCATTGCCATTTCATAACTTACTCCTTCTCCAAGTAGAGGGATTGTACATGGAATTTGTAAGAAAATTGTTATAAAAACTCTCAACTTTCCACAACTTTTATGAATACAATCCCCTTCAAAGAAAATCGGCTACCCATATTAACGAACAAGGGAGCAGGTTGTGCCTGCTCCCTTGTTTTGCTTGTATAAACATCGAACCTTACTTGATAACACCCAGTTTCTTCCCTGCTTCACCAATCACATCCATCGCACGTTCAATCTCGCTCGGCTCGTGCGCCGCAGTGACCGTGGCGCGCAGCCGGGCGAGGCCCTCCGGCACGGCGGGCGAAACCACGGGCAGCACAAACACGTCGTTATACTGCGCTTCGCGCGTCATGGCAAACGCGGTTTCGTCATCGCCGCACAGGACAGGGACAATGGCAGTCTCCGTCAGCATTGTATCGAAACCCATGCTTTTCAAGCCGCCAATGAATAGTTTCGTGTTTTGGTTCAGGCGTTGGATGCGCCAGGGCTCATCCAAAATGACCTTGAATGCTTCGTTCGCTGCGGCGGCTTGCGCAGGCGGCAGCGCTGCAGAGAAAATATAGGCGCGGCTGGCATGACGCAAATAGGTAATCACATCCTTCTTGGCAGCCACGTAGCCTCCCACCGAAGGAATGGTTTTGCTCAACGTACCCATCTTGATATCGATCACATCGCCCAAACCGAAATGTTCCTCGATGCCGGTCCCCTTTTCACCGAGTACCCCCAGCGAATGCGCCTCGTCAATCATTAGCCAGGCGTTGTACTGCCTGCACAGCTCCAGCATCTTCGGCAGGTCGATGATGTCGCCGTCCATACTGAAGACCGAGTCGGCGATGACCAGTTTGGCAACATCCGGTGGCGCGTTCCTGAGCAGGCCTTCCAGGTGAGCCATGTCGTTGTGACGAAAGCGCCTGAACTCCGCGCCGGACATCAGACAGCCATCCACAATGGAGGCATGGTTCAACTTGTCGGAAAATACATAGTCCCCGCGCCCCATCAGCGTTGAGATGACAGTCAAATTCGTGGCATAGCCTGATGTATAGGTGATGGCGGCTTCGGTATGTTTGAAGTTTGAGATCGTCTCTTCGAGTTCGTCATGGATGGTCAGCGTGCCCGCCAGCGTGCGGACTCCGTTCGTGCCGGTGCCAAATCGATCCACGGCTTTCTTTGCCGCTTCGTTAATACGTGGATGTCCCACCAACCCGAGATAGCTGTAAGAAGCATACATGCCCATGACCCGTCCGCGCACACGCACCTTGGAATCCTCCAGCATTTCCTCAACAGCCTGGTTATAAAAATAGAGATCGTGTTCCTTGAGACCTGCGACACGGTCTGTCATGGCTCTGATACGACGAGTCACGGCATCGTCAGTTTTCTGTAAATCCATGTATCGCCTCCGAGAAAGAATGAAACAAGTTTACCAGAGACTTCGGAACTTGAGGCCTGCTGAAGTTTTCCATGGCGACACTGCCCGCCCGCAAGGGACTTACGCAACGCTAGACAATCTTTAGCGGTTTTCCAGAACGAGCCGCTTCCAGCAGAGCCGATAGCGCAGCCACATTTGCCCGACTGTCATCGAGGGAAACGCGCGGCTCGCGCCCCAGCAGGATCGCATCCGCCATGTCCTCCACTTCGCCGATGTACAACTCCTGCCCTTTGATCTTGATCGTCTCCGTTTCGTCGCCGCGGGTCAGATAGATCTTTTCATCGGCCCCGGGCTTGAAGGGTCTTGGTATGTTCAACGTCGCTTCACTGCCGACAATTTCCATGAAGGAATGATGCGGGATGGCAAAGCTACAGTCGAACTGGGCATGGACGCCGTTCGGGAAACGCATCTGCCCAACGAACGTCTCATCGATCCCGGTCGGACCTGTGACCTGCCAGCCAAACACTTCGAGCGGCGCAGCCCCAACGACAGTGCGCGCGTAGCTGACCGGATAACACCCCACATCCCAGATGCTCCCGCCGCCCATCAACGGGTCAAGGCGCACATCCCCGTCGCGGGAGAGGACATAGGTGAAGGAACCGCGGATCAGCCTCAGATCCCCAATGGAGCCGCTCCTCACCAGTTCCTGCACTTTGAGAGTCTGCGGATGGTGCCGATACATGAATGCCTCGGCGACGACGCGTTCGTGTGCGCGCGCCGCAGATTGGATCGCGTCCACTCCCTCCACGCTCAAGGCGAGTGGCTTCTCGCATAGGACATGCTTTCCCGCTTCAACGGCTTTGATCGTCCATTCCGCGTGGAGGTGGTTGGGCAGTGAATTGTAGATCACATCAATTTCAGGATCTGCCAGCAGGGCTTCGTATGAGGCGTGCGCCCGGGGGATCTTCCGTTCACGCGCGTATCTTTCGGCTGCATCTCGAGATCGTGAGGCGACCGCCGAAAGCTGATTACGCTTCGAGGCTCTGAGAGGAGGAATGAGGGCGTTATTAATGCGTGCGGTGGAGAGTAATCCCCAGTTGAGAACTTTGTCTGCCATTGTTCTGTCCTTTCAAAAGATAAGCCTCGCAATGTGATTCTTGCAGGACTATTGTACTCTTTGGAGAATGCCGTTAACACCACCTACAACCGCGCCGTTCTGCTTCGACGATCGCCTGATCGCTGGACCAGAAGAAGTTCTCCTCGCCGATGGCTCTTATCAGTCCGCCGCGCTGCATCATGGTCCGAGCATTGTCATGGATTCCCGCAAACATTAATGTACCGCCCCTGCTGTGCAGACGCTCATACAAACGGTGGATGGCTTCGATGCCGGCGGTGTCGATCAACGGAACGCCGCGCATCGAGAGGATCAAGGCGTGCGTATCTCCCAGGTTGGCGAATGCCTCGTTGAACTGACCTGTCGCTGCGAAGAAGAGCGGACCCGTAAGAAACGCCACGCGGACATGCCTGCACTTCCCTTCGGCCTCAATACCCTTTTGCTTGAGGCGTTCGATGTCCACTTCCTGCACGTCGATGTCAATGCTGGCGATCTTATTCAGGAAGACCGCGCCCGCCAGGAAGGAACCGATCAAGATTGCCTGGGTGAGGTCGAGGACAATTGTCGCGAGCATTGTAATGGAGAAGGCAATCATATCTGTCTTGAAGCGATAACCGAAGATAAATCTAATCGCCTCCCACTCATTCATGCGCACCGCAGTGACCATCAGGACACCTGCCAGCGCGGCGAGCGGAATCCGCTCCATGAAGCCGGTGAACAGGAACATCGAAAGCAAAATTCCGATCGCGTGGACGATGCTCACCAGCCGCGTTTGGCCGCCGGACTTGATGCCAACACTGGAACGCGCAATCGCTGCCGTGGCGGGAACCCCCCCGAAAAATGGGATGAGCATGTTGCCAACGCCTTGCGCGACCAGTTCCTGGTTTGCCTGCAGGCGGATGCCGGTCATGTTCGAGCCGACAGCACCGCACAACAGCGATTCGACTGCGCCCAGCGCTGTTATCGTGAGCGTGGGCGCGAGGAATTCACTCAGGTCAGACCAGGGCAGGTTCGCCAGACTGAGCCGCTCTTGCAGGAGAAGCGTTTGAGGGATGGAGCCGATCATCGGCGTAGACCAGCCCAATATCCAGTTCAGAAGTGTGGCAAGGATAATTCCAAGCAGCGACGCCGGGAAGCGTGCATTCCATTTCTGGGGCATGAAGAGCATCGTGGCGATGACAACGAGTCCGAGCAAGATGGTCTGGAAATCTGGCAAAAAACCGCCGCTGAAATAGCCAATGACCTTTTGCGCGGCGGTCTCTGTGGCGGGAGTTTGGATACCAAGCAGATTATCAATCTGACCGATGAAAATAATGAGCGCGATCCCCGAGGTGAATCCACTGATGACGGGTGCGGGGATGAAGGCGATGAAACGTCCAAGACGCATCAGACCAATAACAAGCAGCAGCGCGCCCGAAAGCAAGCCTGCCACCCAGATGCCTTCCAGCCCGTAGCGCTGGACCAGCACGATCAACACCGCGGACATCGCGCCCGTAGGACCGCTGATCTGAAACGGAGCGCCGGTAAGAAACCCCATAACGACGCCTGCCAGAACGGCAGTGACCAGTCCCGCCGCGGCCGAGGCGCCCGAGGCGACCCCAAACGCCAGCGCGAGCGGCAGCGCCACCGCAGCAACAGTGAGACCAGCAAGCACATCCTGCTGGAATTTGGCAAGTGAATATCCGGTGAACTCGTCTCTGTACAGGCGAGTGAGGCTTCGACGTGGCATAGATTGTTCTCCGAAATCAATAGATACACAAAGGCTACATGCTCCCCCGAGGCGTCCTTTGTCTTAAACGCGCGTTATTTTATCACAAGAAAAATGCTCCGCGCATGCAGGTTAATCAAAACATCACGCCGCAGTCATACGGGAGGATATTTTCCTTTTCGATATTGATGATCTGATGTGGTACTTCGCGGCTAATGGTATAAATCAACCTATAAAATCCGCCCCACTTGGTAAAGGTGACGAATTCCACAACGGCGGTATCCCCTCTCAAAAGGACGACTGGCATGATATTCTTTAAGTTTCGCGCTTGTCGCTGTTGGGCTGAATCCATAACGTTTCCAAAATCACCGGAACTGACTTGCGTCACAATATCATAGATCTGCTGTCGATTGCAAACAATAAACGTGTCGTTGTAATTGGCATGCCAGAACAGGTAAAACTGATTCGCCATAAGGTCCATGACAACATACTCAAAGTAGCCTTGCTCTGTGTCTTCCACCTCCAGATACTCCCGGAAATCCTGCAAATTTGTATTTTCAGGGATATCCGCTGTCGAAGCATACGTGGCTTGATCCACAGGACGGGCATACAGCAACGGGTATCCACCGAGACTATCTCTTTGATACACGTAATCCAGAGCATAGCCATCGCGCATGGAAACATGAGTTAAGGCATCGAAATATTGATTCGCATCGAATTCATCTCCGCGCTTTTGCCCTATCGTCAGGAGATGCTGAGGCACCTGTCTCTCTTGAAGAGTTCTGACATTTAAAACTGTCTCTGAGCAGCCCTCGATTCTCGTTCCTCTCTCGGAAGAGGTAGAGAACTGGCATGCCGCGGCGGGGATAAATATCATGAGAAGGAAAAGGATTTTTAATTTCTGCATCATAGCTTTCAATGAATTTCCAGAGATTTTAGCCAACTAATTTCTTCAGGTCTTCTTCCCCAATAATCTTCACGCCCAGTGACTTCGCCTTCTCATACTTTGAGCCGGGAGCCTCCCCCAGCACAAGATAACTTGTCTTTTTGCTGACGCTGTCGGTCACTTTCCCGCCATGCGATTCGATGAATTCCCTGGCGTCGTCGCGCGAGAACGTGGGCAGCGTGCCGGTGATCACAAACGTCTTTCCTGCAAAGGTATCAGACGCCCGGGCTTTCGCGTTTGCCGACTCTCCGCCCTGAGGCCATACGCCTGCAGCCTTCAATTTCTTGATCACATTCTTATTGATGGGACGCGAGAACCACTCCGCGACCGATTCGGCAACGCTGGGACCGATTCTCGCGATCTGCTGAAGTCTCTCCGCGCTGGCTTTGGAGAGCGCGTCCAGGTCTGCGAAGTGTCGCGCAAGATCTCCGGCGCTCACTTCTCCCACTCCCCGTATCCCCAGCGCCGTGATTAAACGCGCCAGCGAACGCGATTTCGACGCTTCAATCGAGGCAAGTAAATTGTCAGCGATCTTGCCGGGCGGTTCCTTCTCCGTTTTGCGCTCCTTCTTCGTCACAGCTTCGAGGATGTCTGCCCGCTTCAATAGATAAATATCAGCAACGTCCCTGACCTTGCCAGTCTCGATCAATTTATGAACGATACGAATACCAAGCCCCACGATGTCCATGGCGCCGCGCGAGACGAAGTGTTCCACGTTGCGTATGAGTTGCGCGGGACAGGCAGCATTGACACAGTAGTACGCCACTTCATCTTCAAGACGTTCGACAGGCTGACCACAGGCAGGGCAAACAGCGGGCGGTTTGTATTTTTTCTCCTTGCCCCCACGCGCATCGACTACCGGGCCGATCACATAGGGGATAACCTCCCCTGCCCGTTTCAACAGCACACGATCACCCACACGGATATCCTTTTCGGCGATGTAATCGAAATTGTGCAATGTGGCGCGCTCGACAACCACGCCACCGATCTCCACCGGCTCGAGCACCGCGTTGGGAATCAGGACGCCCGTCCGCCCAACGTTCACCTTGATACCCAGCAGTTTCGTCGTCACCTCACGCGCAGGGAACTTGAACGCGATCGCGCCGCGCGGGTCCTTGCCGACAAAGCCCAATTCTCGTGCGAGGTTCAAATTATCGACCTTGATAACCATGCCATCGGCTTCATACTCCAACTCATCGCGCTTTTTATCCCAACTTTCCGTATAGGCGACGGCATCTTCAAAATCATCAAACCGCCTGGCGATATCGGTGATGGGAAAGCCCAGGGCTTTCAGATATTCCAATACTTCCCATTGTGAGGTGGGGACTTTGCGGCCCTCGAAATGGATGATCTGGTACACCAGCAGGGTGAGCGGACGGGATGCAGTCAGCGCGGGATCGAGCTGGCGCAGTGAGCCTGCGGCGGTATTGCGCGGGTTGAGGTAGGTCCGCTGACCTGCCTCTTCGAGTTTGCGATTCAACTCTTCAAACTCCTTGATCGGCATGAAGGCTTCGCCGCGCACCACCAGATAGGCTGGCGGCTTGGGTCCCTTCTCAGCGACCGGGATGCGCAGCGGGATGGCTCCCACCGTGCGCAGATTGGCAGTGATGTCTTCCCCGATCTCACCGTTGCCGCGCGTCGCACCCTGCACAAAGACGCCGTCACGATAATGCAGCACGATGGACAGACCATCGATCTTTGGCTCGACGACGAACTTTGCCTTTTCGACGCGGTCGTCGATCCGGCTGACACGCTCGAACCAGCCGCGGGCGTCGTCGGCGCCGAAGGCATTTCCCAGCGAGAGGATCGGCGCCGGGTGCTGCACCTTTACGAAACGGTCGGCAGGTTTGGCACCCGCGCGCAGCGTTGGCGAATCCGCAGTGATCCAATCGGGGTGCTCGGCTTCGATCTGCTTGAGC
>JAICQC010000547.1 GCA_025938055.1 Anaerolineales bacterium
CCAGCCTGCCAGCGCCCCCAAGAGAATCCAAATCAAAATGTTAGTAAGCATTCTGCCTCCTTTTTAGGTTTGTGAGAACGTTCTTAATATACAGTCCACACAGCGTTTCTACAATTAGGGAAGTCATCACTTGCGTGGGGGTAATCCCTGATTAATCCATTTCTCATTTTTCAGTATATTGGAAACACAAAGGAGATATTATGTACTACCGAACTGTTCCTACACGCACACGTGGGCGCGGTGGTGGCTGCTCAGGGCGACTGTTGATCGCTGCCGCCATCGCTGCATTTTCACTTTTTTCATACTTTAGTTCCCGGCAGGATAATCCTGTGACCGGTGAGACTCAGTACATCGACATTACTCCCGAGCAGGAGATCGCCCTCGGGTTGGAAGCGGCCCCCCAAATGACCGCCGAATTCGGCGGCTTAGACGAAAGCGCGGCAGACCAGGCGCTTTTGGATGAGATCGGCAACCAGATCGTACAAAGCTCGCCTGCGAGCGGTTCGCCCTATGAGTTCGAATTTCACCTGCTCGATGACGATCAGACCATCAACGCCTTTGCCCTGCCGGGTGGGCAGATCTTCATCACTCGTGCTCTCTACGATCGCCTCCAAACTGAGGGTGAGCTTGCCGGCGTACTGGGGCATGAGATCGGGCACGTGATTGCCCGCCACTCCGCCGAGCATATCGCCAAGGCAAAGCTCACCGAAGGGCTTACCGGCGCCGCAGTCATCGCGGCGTATGACCCCGAGAATCCTTCCAGCGCAAGCCGTGCACAGATCGCCGTGCTGATCGGGCAATTGATCACCCTGCGATACGGGCGCGAAGATGAACTGGAATCGGACTACCTGGGCGTGTGCTTCATTAATGATGCCGGTTACGACCCGAGTGAACTCGTGCGCGTGATGGAGGTATTGGCGTCCGCGCAAACAGGCGACCGGCCGCCGGAATTCTTCAGCACGCATCCCAACCCCGAGAACCGCATCCAGCGCATTCAGCAGGCGATCCAAAATATAGAGACTTGTCCCTGAGAGGAATTCGCCATTGGTTGGTTACGGCTACGAAAACGTCCGTCAGTAATGATGTACGTTTTCTTTGAATAAAATGAGAGAAAATTCATCCATTGAAAACCGCGGCATGAGACACTATAATTGCCACGATTTTCTACTATGAACAATAACCCAGATTATCACATTGCCATACAGGATTTTCAATCCGCGCATTTGCGCGGCAAGCTGCAAGGCGTGCTGGCGCGCATCACCGGCAGATCCAACGAGCTGTTGTCCTACGAAGAGATCGCCGACAAGCTCAAGCTGCAGGGACGTTCGGATAAGGGTATCCAGCCAATCCCAGTGGATGCCATTATTGGAAGTGTTGGGCGCTACACCGATTTCACGCGCACCTTCCTGCCGCGCAACGCCGGAGACCAGCAGCGCTGGGCGAAGGTCAAGGCGGCAACCCTCAACCCGGTCGGCGGAGGATTGGGTCCCATCGAAGTCTATAAGGTTAGCGATGTGTACTTCGTACTGGATGGCAATCACCGTGTGTCCATTGCCAAACAGGAAGGCTGGGAGACCATCGAAGCGCATGTCATCGAAATTAAGAGTGATATTCCCCTCACGCCAGATGTACAACCGCAGGAATTGATCGTCAAAGCCGAGTACGCTGATTTCCTGAAACAGACTGGTTTGAGCAAGACCCAGGACAACATCGACCTGAGGCTGACCATTCCTGGGGGCTATCAAAAGCTGCTCGATGAGATGTGCACCGTCCGCTGCCAGATGGAACAGGAACAGGGCAAGGAATGTTCGCTTCAGGACTCCGCCGAACGCTGGTATCGCGAAATTTACCTGCTTTTTGCTGAAGCAGTACGCGAGCGCGGCATGATGCGATGGTTCCCGGATCGCACCATCACCGACCTGTACGTATGGATGTCTGAACACCGCGGCGAGTTGGAACGAGAGCTGGGCTGGAGCATACGCCCGGAAACCGCAGCGCACGTGGTCGTCCAGACGAAGAACCGCCGCGCCACCGCCGAAGAGGCAAAGACCGGAAGCTGGCGTAAGGCGCGTTTGCTCAACCGTTATACGGAACACCTCTTCCGGGATATCCTTGTGCCCATCGGGAGACACCCGGAAAGCTGGAACGCACTGGAGCAGGCGATCCAGATCGCTCGGCGGGAAAATGCAAACATTCTGGCGCTGCATACCGTGGAGAGTCAGGAAGAACTGCGTACACCAGAAGTGAGCAGTCTGCAGGAGCGATTCAAACAATTCTGTACAAAAGAAGAGGTGCAAGGTGTGCTGGCAGTTGAGGTTGGTGAACCAACGCAAAAGATCCTCGAGCGCGCCGCGCTGACCGACCTGATCGTACTAAAGATTTCGTATCCTCCCTCCACGGGAATCAAGCTACTCGCCTCCCATATCCGCACACTGATTGCACGTTCCTCGCGGCCCATTCTGGCGATCCCCGGAACGATTTCAACCTTCCGTCACGCCCTGCTTGCCTTCGATGGCGGACCCAAGGCGAAGGAGGCGCTCTTCGTCGCCGCGTATCTGGCGGAGCAGTGGCACACGCAACTGACGATCCTGACAGGATCGGAAGAGCAGGAAGAGGATGAAGCCGCGCGGGGGTTCGCCCAAAACTATCTTGAGTTCAACGAG
>JAICQC010000205.1 GCA_025938055.1 Anaerolineales bacterium
TAGGTAAATAGTTTGCCAAGCATAATCTGAGTCATATAGCCGCTGGGGTGAGTCATACCCAGGGTGTAGGAGAGCGTCTGGAACTCAGCCGAATCACCCCACAGCAGGGAGGGGGCGAGCGTGCGGATGTAGAGCGCCAGGGCAGCGATTCCCATTAGTGCCGCGATCAGGATGTCGGTCCGCGCCAGGCGTGTAGAATGTTCGTGGGAATGGTTCATAAGGCTGCTATTGAAGCAGAGAGCAGTATAAACGGGAAAATAAGAAGGCTGCAAGTGTATAATGTTGAAGGAGGAACGACAATGTACATTCTTAGGCCCGATGAAAAGACGTGTCTTGTCATGCTCTATACGCTGCATAATGTTGTCCGCGGCGAAGTGGTGGTGAAGCAAAACGTTCTACGCGTAAACATATGGCTGCGCACCGATGGGGCACCCAGATATCTTCATATCCTCAAGCCTCAGGTTCTTGTCTTTGGCGGGAGTCCCGTGAAGGCGTTAACCTATTCCGAACTTTATTTTCCCACCTCCGAGGTGATCGCCTATCACACGCTGCCTCCCATGCACGAACCCCTGGACTATGAGTCCGACGAAACCAACCGCAGGATGGAAGATGTGGACCTGGTCGTTGGCACTTTTGTGATGAAGGGGAAGATCCGCACCTCGACGCAGACCGAATTGGATACCACACTTGAGTCGGCAGTGGTCTCCTGGATGTCCATCTACGATGTTTCTATTACGAATCCCCATCTGCCGCAAATGCCTGCCCTCGAGGCGCCAATGGTCCTTGTCAATCCCAACCACATAGCATTCGGACTTGTTTAAGTAACCGCTCATTGCCTGGAACGTTCTCTGACCACGCTGTTCTCCTGTTCTCTTTATCTCCCTCCCAATGCCGGCGCATACAAACCGTTCTCTCACCACTGCCACAATTATCCGCAAGATGCAGATCTTTGGGGTGATGAGTTTGTTGCTTTGCGTGATCAGCATGTTTGCCCTCTTTGCCGGTTGGATCTCCGGCGGCGCGCTGGCTCTGCTACTGATGGAGCAGCAGGAGATGAAGTAAGTCAGGCAGTCTTTGGCTTTGCTTTTACATCAAAGATAGACTCTGCCCAGGCGTTCAAAAGAGAGAAGAATGTGTTCTCGGTCCTCCGGTGTGTGATCCACAACAACGCAAGCAGGATCAACATTCCAACCAGCCGCCCGTAGGACCAGGGGAAGTAATCAAACGTGGGGGTTAGGAAGACCAGTAAATAGACAGTCCCATACAAGATCCATTCCGCAGGAGATTCCAATTTCTTGAGCAGAAGCAGGAATGGAAGGCTGAGAAATACACCATGATGCTCCCAAACGAGCGGCGATAAAAGCGTCATTGCCACGAATAGTGGAATGATGGCATCAAAGGGCTGTATTTTCTCCCGATCGGAAGAAAAGAAACCTTGTAAGCGGACGCATAAGAAAATCGCGGCAGTGGCAACGATGCCTTTTGCCAGAAGGACCAGCAGACGAACGACGGCAAAATCCACCCGAAAGTAGGAAAGAGTCATGCCGATCGCCGAATCGAATGAACTGTCGTGCAGGCTCAAGCCGCGCGGGGCATTCAGCACCATGAAGTTGTTGAGGAATTCCGCATAGGGACCGGTACCATAGATGACAGCCGGAAAGGCTGCAATTAACACAAGTGAGACTCCGAACCATGCCAGCCATCTCCAATTGCGCTCGAGCAGGAAAGCAAGCACGAGAACAGCCGGAGAAGCCTTGAAATGAATAGCCAGGGCCAGCATCAGCGCAGAAAGAAAAGGGCGGTCTCTGTAAAAGAGGATACTTAAAAGGATAAAATTCATTACGTGGAAATTGACCTGCACGTACATAAACGTCCGTATGACAGGCATATTGACGAGCAGGAATAATGTCGAAGCCAGTGCAGCCGCATGGGGTTTGAATTGATAGAATTCAAGAGTGCGATGAAGCAGGAAATAAAAGAGTAACAGCGACAGGACGTTTGCAATCCAGCAGATGAGCAGGATGCCATTCTCGCCAAGGGGCGTCAGAAAGGAAAGCAGCGTTGCCCAGAGGGGAGGATAGAAGTAGGTGTCGGGTAATGGCTGGTTCCGGACGATGGCAAAGGCAGCCTGTGTATAGTAGTCAATGTCTCCATAGCGAACTCGTTCGCGCAAGATATTGAGGTAAAGAAATGCAATAGCGAAAAAGCCTCCCCAGGTGAGGCTCGTCAACTTCGTGAGTCTGCCTGTAAACATCAACCAGAGAAAAAGCCCCACGAGAAGCCACGTCATCGCAACAGAAGTCAGTGTGATGGGAACGTGGGTGTACACAGCTTCCTGCATAAATGCCTGAAAACCGTCCAGCCCATGCCTGCTGTAGATCCAGATAAATTCGAAAACGATCAGGAGTGTAATCAGCCCCCAGCCGATCAGAGTGCTTCTCAAGGCTTTCCGCATTGCATGACCTCCGTCCTTTTGTTCCTGAAATGAAGCTACGACTGTGGGATTTTTTGAGTATAAATCAGGTCATGGCAGCAGAAAAGGTCAACGCAGACGGGGATATAATGTTTGTCATTCAATCCTGAGGAGACAAACGTGCCTGTCGTGTCCAAGAATCCAGTTGTATTCATTGGAACTTACACCGAGAAGGAAGGGAGTCAGAGCAAGGGCATTTATGTGTACCGAATGGATGCATCCTCTGGCGAGCTCGCCTTCGTGTGGGAAGCGGAGGGGATTCTCAACCCATCTTATCTGGCAATCCATCCTGGGCAGGGATTCCTGTACGCTGTAAACGAAGTGCAGAGTTTTGGCGGACAGGAGGGCGGCGGGGTGAGCGCTCTTTCCATCGACCGGGATTCGGGTGAACTCAATCTGCTCAATGTCTATTCCTCTCAAGGCAAAGCCCCCTGTTATATCAGCATCGAAAAGACGGGGCGATTCGCCCTTGTTGCCAATTACACAGGTGGGAACGTTGCCATGCTCCTGATCCAGCCGGATGGGCAACTGGGACCGGCAACAGACGTGGTCCAGCACACGGGCTCCAGCGTGGACCCTGATCGTCAGACCGCTCCATTTGCACATTGCATCCGCCCCGACCCTGCAAACCGCTTTGCGATTGCAACCGATCTTGGTGCAGATAAGCTTCTGGTCTACCGAATGGATCTGGAAAACGGGAAATTAAACAGACAAACCGAGGTTAAGGTCAAGCCGGGCGCGGGTCCGCGGCACATGATCTTCCACCCGAATGGACAGTATCTCTATGTGATCAATGAACTGAACTCCACTCTTTCGGTTTTCCGCTATCACGCCGAGGCTGGACGTTTGGAGGAATTACAGACCATCTCCACCCTTCCGGAAAGTTACAAAGGCGAGAATCTATGCGCCGACCTGCACATCGCTGGAAAGTATTTATATGCTTCCAACCGCAGACGCGACAGCATCGCATGGTATCTCATCGATGAGGACACGGGTCAACTAACGTATCAGGGCGATGTTCCCTCCGGGGGCAAAGAGCCGCGCGGCTTCGCCATAGACCCCACCGGCAGATTCCTGCTGGCTGCGCATGAAAAGTCAAATAACATCGTTGTTTTTAGCATCGACCCGACAACGGGCGGACTCTCCCAGACGGGGCATGAGGTAAAGCTATCGCATCCGGTCTGTGTGAAACTCACTTTCCTGCAATCACCAGGGAGTTGACAAAATGGCTTCCAAAAAGAGTTTCCCAAAGGACATCCTTGCAAGAATCCAAAAGGAAAAGATCCTTGGCATTCGTGCAGGGAGTGAGTCCGCGCATCGCGTGATCGGCATCTGGGCGGTGGTCGTGGAGGGACGTGTCTTCGTACGTTCCTGGAGCATGAAGCCGCGCAGCTGGTGGCGGGTCTTCCTCGAAGACCCGTATGGAAGCGTGTTTGTTAGCGATCAGGAAATCCCCCTCAGGGCGGTACAAACTCGCAGTGAACGCCTGAAGGATCTGGTCAGCCAGGCATATAAGGAAAAGTACAACACACCGGGATCCATCCAGTATGTGAAAGAGATGTCGCGCAAGACGTCAAGGGATACAACCACGGAGCTGGTTCCGCTGTAGTGAGGGATATTCCCGTACATTGCTTACTGTATAATCTATTTAATGGATAGTAAAAATTATGGCGCAGGGAAAGGCGCGATGACATGCGGAAATTTGCCGTTGAAATCAAGTCCAATCTGGAACAGGCATTAACAAACCTACACGCGGCACAAGAGTCGTTGACAAATGGTCAATATGAGGCTGCCGCGGGGCGCTCGGCTGATTCTGCCTTCCATGCTGCGAGCGTGTTGTTATTGAATGACGAAATCGAAGCCGGAAAACACGGGGATGTCATAACGCTGATCCAGCAGGTCTTTGTCGAGAAACGCCGGCTGACCAGGGAGCAGGGCGAAAAATTGAACTGGCTTTTTCGGTTGGGCAGGGGAGGAAAAAACTCTGCCGGAATTGCCCCTCTTATTCCCGGAGAGGCAGAAAAGGCAGTGCAGTTTGCCGGGAGCTTTCTCGAGGCGGTAAAGGTGATCCTGGACTCATAAAAGAGTACACGCCGCGTGCTCTTTACAGTTTTGTAACGAAATCATGATACGGGGGTCTTGTAGTAGGTTTTCTTTCAATTACGGATTACAATCGGCAAATTCTATTCGCTCGGGGTCAACACCTTTTGGGCGTTTTTTGTCAAAGGAGAATGTTATGGGCAAGACAAATTCAAAGTGGCTACTCCCATCCATTGCAGCCGCGGTTGCATTTTGTGTGGCGTGTGTATGCTGCTCCGGGGTGGGATTGTACTTCTATGGGGACCAGATCGCTGCCGGGTTTGATACGCCGACAGATAATCCTACGGTTGATATTCCTGTGACGCAGCCACCGGTAAATACGACATCCGGGCTGCCGGAATGGACGGTCATCGTCTACTCCGCCGCGGATGACGAAGTGCTGGAAGAGAACATGTGGTTCGACATCAACGAGATGGAAGTGGTCGGGTCGACTCCGCAGATGAATATCGTCGTTCAGATCGACAGGTATGCGGGTTCCTTTACTGGCGATGGGGACTGGTCGGACACTCGCCGATATCTAATCCAGCAGGACAATGACCTCAATAGCATTACCTCGCCGGTGGTCGAATCGGTGGGTGAGGTCGATACCGGCAACCCGCAGACGCTCATCGACTTTGTCACCTGGGCAGTCCAAAATTATCCTGCCAAAAAATATGCGCTGATCATGTCTGACCACGGCGGTGGATGGACGGGCGGATTCTCGGATATGTCTGCTGCCTCGTACTCGGACCTTTCCATTCCCGAAATCGAGTCTTCCATTGAGCAGATCCGTCAGAATACCGGCATCGAGAGATTCGAGTTGATCGGGTTCGATGCCTGCTTGATGGCGCAGATCGAAGTTTTCTCTTCGCTTTATCCCTATTCGAACTACATGGTTGCGTCTGAGGAGGTCATCCCCGGGTATGGCTGGTCGTATGCTGCCTGGCTGGAGCAGCTCGCGCAGAATCCCGCCGTAGATGGGAGTGGGCTCTCGCAATCCATCATTTCGACCTATGTGGTCAATGACGTCCTTCTCAGCGGCGGCAGAGCCTCCTCAGATGAGATCGCTCAGGAAGAGTCCACCACCACCCTGAGCGCCATCGAAAGCGCGCGGGTGCCGGATGTGATCGGCGCAATGAACCAGTTTATCTCTGCAACCACCAGTCTCGACCAAAGCCTTGTCGCGCAGGCGCGCACCTATTCGCGCAGTTACTACTCGCTCTTCGGTGAAGAGGTCTCCCCATCCTTTATCGATCTTGGCAACTTCTCAGAAGTACTGACGACTCTCACGGAAGACCCGAGCGTCCAGCAGACAGCCATCCAGTTACAAACGGCGATTTCGTCGGCGGTTATTGCCGAGAAGCACGGCGTAAA
Organism: Anaerolineales bacterium; assembly: GCA_025938055.1. Next base: position 5,927 of record JAICQC010000205.1, read on the forward strand.
CATGTCCGGTTCGAATGGGATCGCTTTCCATTTCCCCGATTCGGATCTCTATTATTACACCGAATACAATACAGACTTCCCACCCTACTATGCCGAATCCTCCCAGAGGTTCCTCGAACAGTCCGTGTGGGATGAATTTCTTGCTTATCACTATACAGGAGAAGAATTCGCCCCGCAGGAAGGAGTGGCAATTGCCCCCTCGCGCACTGCAGAGATCGTCGCGCCCGGCGCCTCCCAGATGACCGTCGGTCCGATCCAGATTTCGGATACTGAGATCAGCGGCGATGAGATCGTGAGCATCTCCACAACCGTGGACGGAAACGTTGCCTACATCCACACGGCGCTATATTTCTGGGACCCGGCTTCAGAGTCCTACTGGATCGGAGATGTCTCGTATTACGTTGCGGATAACACGGTCAACATCGATGGCGTAAACATGCCGGATTACGGCGACAGTCCTGTCCAGGTGCAGTATGAATGGTCCCCCACATTGTACACACTGACCGATGGTCAGCATGATGCCTTTGTCCTTCTCGAGCCCGCCGAATACCTGAGCGCCGACGGAGAGACGGTCTACGTGGTCTATGGGCAGTATACAACCGCACAGACCGGTACAGCCGTGGATGCCAGCCTGTACTTTGATGCAGATGGCAATTTCCTCTATGCCTACGCCTTCCCGGACGGAGATGACAACGGTGCCAGCACGCCGGTGGAGATCACGCCTCAGGTCGGCGACCAGTTTACCGACTACGTCCAATACTATACATTCGACAGCAACGACAACCCTGTCTTCAGCTATGAGCTGAGTGACGATGTGTTTACCTGGGGCGAACAGGGATTCTCATACTACTCAAGCTACCCAGTGGATGGTCAATACGCGGTCGGCGTCATTGCTTATGACTTCGATAATAACTTCGAGGCAAATTTCGAATTTATTAACTACACACGCTAAGCCCGCTTCAGCTTGGCTAGAGAACATCATCCCCGGTCGATTAACCGGGGATGATGTTTTGTTAATCGCTCTCTCATTTCAGGCAATCCCTGGTCGCGACATCCACGCAACGCAGAACACTCCTTGTCGTTAAACACCCTAGGAGGCAGAGATGAAAAGAAAACTTCTTTCAATTGCGCTATTGCTTGGCCTGGTGACACTGCTACTTGCAGCGTGCGCTCCGGGCGCAGAAGTAGAAGTCAATGTGCCAGCAACCACCCTGGAACTGACTACGCCGGGTCCGAATCCCCTGGTCAATGAGCCAGATGAAGATGGTAGCCTTGCCGGTGCGGCACAGGGGCTCTGGCATGGGCTTATTGCCCCTGTGACAGTGATAGGCTCATTTTTCAATCCGGCCTTGGAGATGTACGAAGTACATAACACGGGCAGAGAATACAACCTGGGATTCCTGGTCGGAGTGGCTCTGATATTCCTGATCCTGGGCTTGATCGGAGGCAGAGGCCGCTGGCGCTAAAATATATTTTCGTATAGTCAGGACATATATACCTCCCCGGTCGCAAATGGACCGGGGAGGATTTATTGTATAATGAATTAACCCACTCTAATCTAACTGACAATTCAAGAACATTCTCTTATTGCCCCAGCGAAGACAACGAATATTAGACAGTTCCGGAGGTAGAGATGAAAAAATTATGTTTCCTGACTCTCGTGACGATCCCCCTCCTGGTAGCAGCCTGTTCTTCTGGCTCTACTGTACAGGTCACCACGCCGGACTCTACCATGATGCAGCTTACTGCGCCCGGTCCCAACCCGATGCTCAACCAGCCCGATGGCTTGGGTCGTGTCGCGCGTGCTGGGGCAGGGCTGTGGCACGGCATCATTGCCCCTATAACCCTGGTATTCTCTTTCTTCGATTCAGGGATTCACATGTACGAAGTGCATAACGCCGGCAGTGAATATGACCTGGGTTTCTTTCTGGGAGTGTCAATCATCATCTCCCTTTTGGGGATATTCATACGCATGAGGAGATGATTTCTGAACATCAGCCGCACGCTCATCAAATTCACTGTCCTGCTGTTTTCACTGGCAGTCCTCCTGCCTGCCGGGGCTGCCCTTGCGGATACGGGTCCCAAACCCAGTATGGACTTCCAATTCCAGCAGGCGTTGGCTGGTGAACCGGTCACGATCACATCGGGGGTTCTGTATGAATGTGACCAATCCGA
>JAICQC010000005.1 GCA_025938055.1 Anaerolineales bacterium
AATGACGGGACCGGGAATTAGAACTCAGATCTCAGAGACCGATCATTCGATTTCTGACATCCGATGTCTAATCGGAAACTTTAGTTCAAAAGGAGAGTACGACTATGCCCGTAGATGTTTCCATGATAGCTCTTGGAATGGTGGAGACCAAAGGTCTGATCGGCGCGATCGAAGCCGCGGACGCAATGGTCAAAGCCGCGAATGTGACCCTGATCGGCAGTGAATATGTCGGCGGCGGGTACGTGACCGTAATGGTGCGCGGCGATGTCGGCGCGGTCAAAGCCGCGACCGATGCAGGCGCCGCGGCAGCCAAGCGCGTTGGCGAGCTGGCTTCGGTTCATGTGATCCCGCGCCCGCACACCGATGTGGAGATCATCCTGCCGCAGAACTCGAAGGGTTCTTTCGGCGGACGAGGCAAGTAGACAAGGACGCGTGTAAACAAGTAGACACAGCAACGTGTGCACCTGTTTACCTTTTTACGTGTCTACGTATCCCTCATGCCGCGTCAACTGTTCACAGCTGAAGATATTCGCCGGCTCTCACGCGAGAACACAGAAACGCTTGTGCTGGGAAACGACGATATCCTCACCCATGAAGCCGCCGACGTCGCCTATGCTCTGGGCGTGAAAGTGATTCGTGAAACGGGGTCAGGTTCCGGCTTTCGAAAAGAGTCGCCGCCCGTCCGCTCGAACTTGCCGCCACTGAAAGTCGTACGAATGGCAAACGTTCAGGTGGAGCCGTTCCTCGAAGGGAAAACCACGCCGGGCACGAACGTGTGGTTGAAGGATGTAATCGTGACGCAGGACCGTTCGCCGATGGGCGCGGGCTATATGTCGCTCGATAAAGGCGAGATGCAGTGGACACTCAACTATGACGAGATCGACATTGTGCTGGAAGGCGAGCTGGTGATCACGCGCGGCAATGAACAGGTGCGCGGAAAAACAGGCGATGTGATTTACATCCCCAAAGGATCGAGCATCACCTTTGGCACGCCGAGCTGGACGCGCTTTGTGTATGTAGTCTTCCCCGTGAACTGGAACGAGAAGTGACGTTGTGAATCCGAATCTGTCTGACCTGCTGACTCAAACCGACCGCATCATGTCCGGTACAAACGGCTGGCGCGCGGATTCGAGGCCAACCCCCTCGAGCGACTCTGTTCATGTTGGAGTTGATCTGGGTACGGCATACACCGTGCTGGTCGTGCTGGACAAGGATCATCAGCCGATTGCCGGCGCTTATCAATTCGCACAGATCGTGCGCGACGGTCTGGTCGTTGATTTTGTCGGCGCTGTGGATCTTCTGCGCCAGATGAAGTCAGAGGTGGAGGAAAGACTCGGGTTCGTGTTGAAGTCCGCGGCAAGTGGATATCCCCCGGGTGTGCCGCAAGCTGAAGTGCGCGCAACGGCAAACGTTCTGTTCGGCGCCGGGCTGGACTGCACGGGACTGGTCGATGAGCCCACAGCCGCGAACAACGTCCTGCAGATCACGGATGGCGCGATTGTGGATGTTGGCGGCGGGACGACCGGTATCGCGGTCTTGAAGAAAGGCAGAGTCGTGTACACTGCCGATGAACCGACCGGCGGGACGCACTTTTCCCTGGTGATCGCGGGCTCCACAGGTTCAACGTTTGAAGAAGCGGAGGCGATGAAGAAAGACCCAAAGGAGCAAACACGGCTCTTTCCGGTGATTCGTCCCGTCATGGAAAAGGTTGGCACGATCGTACGAAGGCACATTTCTGGGCACAAGGTTGATAAACTCTATCTCGTCGGTGGCACTTGCGCCTACCCTGGCATGGATCACGTGATTCAGGAAGTGACTGGCGTGGAAACGTTGCTCCCAGGCAACCCGTTGTTCATTACGCCGCTGGGAATTGCGATGAATAATAAAATTTAAATCTGTCACACCTGCAACAACAGAAAACTTGGAGTATTATGGCTGATCAATTTTCATTACGTGTTTACTCTTACCTCGACCGCATGCAGCCGCAGTACGCGGCGTTCGTTGGCACCATTACGCAGGGTGACCTGCCCACCGAAGGCATGGCTTCACTGTATGTGGAAGTCGCTCCTGGCAACGAGGTCTTTCGCCTGGTCGATATCGCGGTGAAGTCCACAGAGGCAAAGCCCGGTGCGCAGCTTGTGGAGCGCGAGTTTGGCATGTTCGAGGTCCATTCACGGACGCAGGCAGAAGTACTCGAAGCCGGCCGCATCGTCCTGGAGCGCCTGGGACTGAATATCGCCGAGCGCATCAAACCGTTTATTGCCTCCGTGCAGATCATTACAAACGTGGATCCCTACCAGGCCCAATTGTTGAACCGCTTCCGGCGCGGCTCGATGCTGGTTCCGGGTGAGACGATGCTCGTACTCGAATGTGCGCCAGCGGCATACATCAACTATGCCTGCAACGAAGCAGAGAAGGGCGCGAACATCAAGATTCTGCATGTCTCGTCTGTTGGTCGCTTTGGACGCATGTGGCTCTCCGGCTCGGAGGCAGAGATCCTGACCGCGCGCAACGCAGCGGTCAAAGCGCTGGAAGAACTCGAAGGCAGACCGGAAAGGTAAATTTCATGTCATTGCGAGCCCCGAGGCTCAAACGCCGAGGTGGCGAAGTAATCTTCCAATGAATGTGGAGACTGCTTCGGTCGCTAGCGCTCCCTCGCAACACCTGCACTGGCGTGCATGCGCAAGTGTGACAAAGGCGATCTTATGGCGAAGATCTTTTACACTGAACAGGACATTGACAACCTGAAAGCGCGCGGGGTCGACAGCATTGACGTGAACGATAACGTGGTGCTGACCGATCTGGCGGTCGAGCGCGCCATGAAATATGGCATTAAGATCAACCGCCGTGAATTATCTGCGCCGCAGGCCAGCTATAGTCCATCGGTCAACACGTATGCAGCGTATCCACGAGAGGCGCCGCGTGAAAGCACTTCAGATGCCGAACTCAAACAAAAGATTAAAGCCGAAGTTCTGGCAAGACTCAACGGACAAGTGGATGAGAAGCTGTTGGACGCGGTGATAACTCGTGTGCTCGCAGGGATGAAATAAAATACTTTTCATCAGAGAAACTTAACAAAACAGCAGATTATTCGTTATACTTCCTGTATGGAATTATCGGCAGCTATCCATTTACTGGGTGACATCCTAGGGGAGGTGATCAGCGAGCTTGAGTCACCGGAACTCTTTGCAGCTGAAGAACGCATTCGTGCCGCCGCGAAAGATCGTCGGGGTGGGAACGCGCAAGCGGCAAAAAAACTTGAGGCGGAGGTCGAAGCGCTGGATATTAACGCGGCGCGTGCCATCTCTGCCGCATTCACAACGTACTTTGATCTCGTCAATCTGGCGGAGGAAGACCAGCGCGTCCAGCAGCTGCGGGAACGCGAGCGCATGCTTTCGCCAGAGCCGCTCAACGAATCGGTGGGGGATGCCGTCGCCTTGCTCAAGAAACAGGGCGTGACAGGAGAGCAGCTGCGATCCTTGCTCCAGAGGCTTTCCATTGAACTCGTTCTCACCGCGCATCCCACAGAGGCGCGTCGCCGTACCGTCGTTTCCAAAATTCAGAGGGTGGCGTACCTGTTGGCTCAGATTTCGAGCGACGACTTGACGCCGCGCGGCAGGGAAAAAACTCGTGGCGAGATCCATGCGGAAATTGCAAGCCTCTGGCTGACCGATCGTGACCGAACTGTGCGCCCGCCGGTTACCGACGAAGTGCGCACGGGATTGTTTTTTGTCGATAACGTTTTTTGGGATGCGCTGCCCGCACTCTATGAGGATCTCGAATATGCGCTGGCATCCTATTATCCCGAGGTTGCCCCGCCTTCTGCCTGGCTGCGCCTTGCCTCCTGGATGGGCGGCGACCGGGACGGCAACCCGAACGTCACGCATGTGGTCACCGCGGAGACGCTGCGCCTGCACCGCGGCTTGGCAGTGGAACGCCATCGCCGCAGCCTGCAGGAATTGTCCCGCCGTCTGAGCGTGAGCGAGCGCCGGCTCTCGCCTCCGCCTGAGATCGAGTCCTGGATCAAGGCGCGGCATCCGCTCCCTGAACATGTTGCCTATATCGAAGAACGTTATCCCGCCGAGCCATTCCGGCTGGTGCTTTCCCTGCTTGCCAACGATCTGGCAGAGGCTTCGAGCGATGATATGACAGCGCGTCTGTTGGAACGGAAGCCGCACCAGGCGCGCATTCGGGTTCAGGATCTATTGAATCCCCTCGAGTTGATCGCCTCGCGCCTGCCTGCGCCGCTTCAGCAGGATGAAATCCAGAAGACCTGCCGCCAATTGGAAGTCTTCGGTTTGCATTCCATGCGCCTTGACCTTCGTGAAGACTCAAGTCGCCTCAATGGAACGCTGGATGAAACCCTGCGCGCGCTTAACATCACGCCGAACTTTTCCGAGATGCCGGAACAGGAACGCCTCGGTCTCCTTACCAAATTGCTTGCTTCCGATCTACCGGATCTATCGGAGCAACCCGGCATTACCGCGCCGACTGCCGAAACTTGGGCGCTATTCCATCTGATCAAACGTGTACGCGATGTTTACGGAGTGGAATTGCTGGGACCGTTTGTGATTTCCATGTGCCAATCTGCCGCAGACGTCTTGAGTGTGCTGCTGCTGGCGCGCTGGACAGGCTGTGATGTGGGCTTGCAGATCGTGCCGCTCTTCGAAACAATTGAAGATCTGCGCGGCGCGCCGTCCATTTTCGAGAGCCTGGTGGGCTTGCCCATCTACCGCGAACATCTGGCGACGTGCAACGACGAACAAATGATCATGATCGGCTATTCAGACAGTAACAAGGATGGCGGATATGTCATGTCGAACTGGGCGCTTTACCAGGGGCAGGAAAATATTACCGAGGTTGCGCAAAAACACAAAATTGCTCTGACGATTTTTCATGGTCGCGGTGGGACAATTGCACGCGGTGGAGGACCCGCCAATCGGGCGATCCGTGCCCAGCCCCCCGGCAGTATCAACGGTCGCTTCCGCCTCACCGAACAGGGAGAGGTGATCGCTGCCCGCTATTCCAACCCGGACCTGGCTCATCGTCATCTCGAGCAGTTGGTCCACGCGGTTCTCATCGCCTCTTCACCCGCCAAGGCGCAGCCTGAGATCCCACCCGAATGGCGTGCTGCCATGGATCAAATGTCAGTCACAGCACATGAGATGTATCGCGATCTCGTGTATGAAAATCCCCGGTTCATCGAGTTCTGGCAGACAGCAACCCCACTGGATGAAATCAAACGATTGCATATTGGTTCGCGGCCTGCCGCGCGCGGCACGAGTAGTGAAGTGACCAAGATCCGCGCCATTCCCTGGGTATTCTCATGGATGCAGAGCCGTTTCAACCTGCCCGGGTGGTTTGGTCTTGGTTCTGCGCTTGTTGCGGTCGGGGATGACTCGCTCCTGCGTGATATGTACAAAGGCTGGGCGTTTTTCAAGACGATGCTGGATAACGCTGAGATGTCGCTGCTGAAGGCAGACATGGGAATCGCCTCACTTTACGTTGAATTGGTTCCCGACAAGAGACTGGGAGGCGAGCTGTTCGGGGCGATCCGCGACGAATATGACCGCACCCGCGACGTCGTCCTGTCCATTAGCGGGCATACAAACCTGCTGGATGAGGAACCGGTCACGCAGAACGCGGTCCAGTTGCGTAATCCCTATGTAGATCCGTTGAATTACATCCAGGTGGAAATGCTGCGCCGCATCCGTGCCCTGCCTGATCTTGAGAGTGAAGAGGCGCAAGCCCTACGCGAGGTGATCGGTATCACGATCAACGGCATCGCTGCGGGACTGCGGAACACAGGGTAACCGTCGAACTCAAATGCTTTGAAGTGCCTACTCGGGGAAAATGTCACCAAATGATTTCCAGAGGCCGACCAGCCCGCCAACGGTCATGCCGAAGCCAGTGAGCAAGCCGAGCATCCGGTAGGAACTGCTTTGGATACCCAAGACTTGTCCCAGAACGTCCTGCTGAAGGAATGTCAGCAACGTCTGTACATTGAAAGCCAGAATTCCAATGCCCAGCAGCAGTGTTCCGATGCTGAAGAAAAGCAGCCAGGGCGTCTGGCGGGCTGCAATAGTACGTTTGTGGCGTGCCTCCACCAATATAACGAATTGTTCAGCCTGCTTCCAGTTCAGTCCGCCGCGCTCGCGCACTCGTTGAATGACTTCTCTGCGGTTACGATTCCTTCCCAGTTCTTTGATAATGATGGCAGTAAGCTCTTCGTTCATGTCAGCAATGCTCCTCAATGCTCTTAGGTTTTGCCGATTATAAACGCAGAGCGCGTTTCATAAACTTTACAATTTCATTGCTGGGCTGCATCAAGGTGAGGCGTGTGATGTTTCATAAGAGTTATTCTTTTAGATGAATTGCTTTTCGCCTCACGGGGCTGTTATACTCGGCGCCATCAGACTGACGTACCAGTGAGAAAAGAGCATTATGGGTAGCTTGCCGTCCGGCACTGTCACGTTCTTATTTACCGATATCGAAGGCAGCACACAGCTTTGGGAAAAGCATCCCGAAGCGATGAAGGACGCACTGGCTCAGCACGATTCGATCTTGCGCGAAGCGATTGAATCACATGGGGGACAGATTATCAAGACAACAGGTGATGGATTTCATGGTGTTTTTGAAAAAGTGATTGATGCCGTTCGTGCGACACTCAGAGCGCAACGTGCATTTTTGGCTCCTATTTGTGATCTGCAAATAAGGGTTCGCATGGGGCTGCACACCGGCGAAGCCGAACTGCGCGCGAATGATTATCACGGGCAGGCGCTCAACCGTGCCGCCCGCATCATGTCTGCCGGGCATGGGGGGCAGGTGCTGCTTTCCTCGGTCACGGCAGAGCTCGCCCGTGAGCATTTGCCTGCAGACGTTTCATTGCTCGATCTGGGGGAACATCGCTTAAGGGACTTGATCCGCCCGGAAAAACTCTTCCAACTCACTGCCCCCGATCTGCCAGACGAATTCCCCGCCCTCCATTCGCTCAACATTCTCCCAAACAATTTGCCTCCATCCTTAACCAGTTTCATCGGGCGTGAACGCGAAATGAACGAAGCCCGAAACCTGCTCGCCTCCGCTCGGCTGCTTACACTGATTGGTCCGGGCGGCACAGGCAAGACAAGGCTATCATTGCAGCTTGCGGCAGACCAATTGTCTGAATTCAAGGATGGCGTGTGGCTGGTGGAACTGGCGCCACTGAGCGACCCCGCCTTCATCCTTTCAGCAGTTGCCTCTGTACTGGAACTGCATGAAGCGCCGGGGGTTCCCTTGATCCAAATCGTTATCGATTATTTGCGTGCCAAGCAGATCTTGCTCATCCTCGACAACTGTGAGCATCTCGTGGAAACCAGCGCGCAGCTTACTGACCAGCTTCTGCATGCCTGCCCACAACTTAAGATCATCGCTTCGAGCCGCGAGTCATTGGGTATTAATGGTGAGACGGTCTATCGCGTCCCATCTTTATCGCTCCCTGATTCTTACTCGGCTTCTTTGCTGGATTACGAAGCCACGCGGCTCTTTATCGACCGCGCAGCCAAAGCCGAGCCGCGTTTTCATCTGACAGATCACAACGCCGCCGCGATTGCCCAGATCTGTCAGCGACTGGATGGGATTCCTCTGGCGATCGAGCTGGCGGCAGCGCGCGTCAAATTATTTACGCCCGAGCAGATCGCAGAACGCCTCGACGACCGATTCAAATTGCTCACAGGTGGCAGCCGCACAGCTCTGCCGCGCCAGCAAACGCTGCGAGCGTTGATCGATTGGAGTTACCAATCCCTCAATGAGACGGAGCAGCGCGCCTTACGCCGTCTGGCGGCTTTTTCGGGCGGCTGGACATTTGAAGCCGCGGAGGCGATTGTCGGGGAGTCCGATGCGCTGGACGGATTGCTGGGACTGGTCAATAAATCGCTGGTTCAAGTCGAGGAGCAGGATGGCAAATCCCGTTATCGTTTCCTCGAGACCATCCGTCAGTATGCCATGGAAAAACTTCTCGAATCTGGCGAGGCGGCAGACGTTCGTGATCGCCACCTGAGTTACTTTCTGGAAAGTATGGGGCAGGCGGCAGAGGACGATCAGCGAATCTTCGGTCAGGAAGACACAGAATGGCTGGATCATATGGAAGGGGAACACGGCAACCTGCGCGCGGCTCTGGAGTGGTCCACGGCGAACCATCCTGACCTGGCGTTGAAGTTGGCTTATATGGCAGGAAGTTTTTGGGTTGCCCGTGACTACAACAACGAAGCCCGCGCCTGGTGCCAGATGGTCCTGGAAAAAAGCAAATCCCTGCCGAATCGTGATGCAGAACGCGCAAAAGTGTATGGAATGCTGGGATGGAGTTCCATAGCGGTTGGCGACCACAAAACGGGACGTGAGGCATCCGAAGCGGGCGTTGTACTCGCGAAAAGTACTGGTGGTCTAAAAACGGCGGCGCGACTTCTCAGTGTGATCGCCCTCGCTTGTACGTTCCTCGGCGATTTCCCTGCCGGCGAACAGGCGGGTGCGGAGGCAGAAGCGATTGCTCGCGAACACGGGTATTCTGCAGAGCTCGCACTGGTGCTGACCACACGTGCCCAAATGACGTATTTTGCTTACGGGGACATTGAGCGTGCAAAACGCTATTTGGACGAAGCTATATCCATCGGTCTCACGGAACGGCTTCTATGGGTCACAACCATGTCCCGGTTTGGCATGGCGCGGATTTCCGGTGCGATGGGTGATTTTGCAACCGCTCGGGCGAAATTTCTGGAAAGTGCTCAGATCGCAGAGCAAGTCGGCAATAAACGGCTGATGTATTCCTGTTACAGCGAGCTGGCACATGTCCTGCGCGAGAACGGCGAGGTAGATGAACCCCTTGAGATCTATAGAGATCTGCTGCCCAAATGGAGAGACCTCGGACATCGCGCCGCGGTGGCACACGAACTGGAATGCGTTGCCTATATCCTTTCAAAAAAGGAAAAGCATCAACAGGCTGTGGTGATCCTGGGCGCGGCTGATGCGTTGCGAAGTATGATCGGGTCCAGCCCCACGCCGGTGGAACAGGCAGAATATGATAAAGAGCTGGATGCCCTGCGACGAGTCATGCATCCTGCAGAATTTGAAGACGCATGGAAAAAAGGTCAAAACTTATCTATGGATGAGGCGGTCCTGCTGGCAATGCAAGAGCATTAGTTCCCCTTTGTTATAATTCTGCTACTATGTTGGAGAGATTACAGAAAATACTTGCCCAGGCGGGATATGGATCGCGGCGTGCCTGCGAAGACTTTATCACCGCAGGTCGTGTGCGGGTCAACGGAAAGATCGCCGAACTCGGTCAGAAAGCGGACTCTGCCATTGATAAGATCACAGTGGATGGCAAGCCCATCGCTGCGGCAGAAACATTGACCTATATTGCTCTGTACAAACCGCGTATGGTGCTCTCGACCGTGGAGCGTGAACGCGGTGATGACCGCCAGACCGTGAGGGAGCTTGTGGATATTCCACAGCACGTCTACCCGGTAGGACGGCTGGACTTCGAGAGCGAAGGTTTGGTTCTGATGACAAACGATGGTGATCTAACGAACAAACTCACCCATCCTCGTTTTGGACATCAGAAGGAGTACCGTGTGCTTCTGGCGCGGCGCCCGGATCAGGAACAGCTCGACGCCTGGAGGAGAGGTGTGGTCCTCGAAGATGGATATAAGACCGCACCCGTGGAGGTCCGCTTTGAAAGCGCGCAGGGAAAAGGCGCCTGGGTACGTGTGATTATGGGCGAGGGCAGAAAGCGCCAGATCCGTGAGACGTGCAAACAGCTTGGGTTGCCGATCGTGCGCATCCTGCGCGTCAGAATTGGATCTTTGAGGCTTGGAAATCTCAAACCACGCCAGTGGCGTTATCTGACCCTGCAGGAAGTCAATGAGTTGAAAGAACGAGAAAAGTCAGAGACGCGTCGAAAATCTAACGCAAAGGAAAGAGGAAAATGACCACAGTTCGCACGGATGTTTTTAAACTCGGCGATAAATTTGCAACCCTGCTGGGTGATGAAGTAAAAGTAGGAGATATGGCTCCCGAGTTTACGGCGGTAGTACCGGGTTGGGGAAGGGTTAATCCGCTACAGGAATCAAAAGGTAAGGTGATCATCCTTTCCGCCGTTCCTTCGCTGGATACCGATGTATGTGACCGCGAGACGCGCCGCTTCAACGAAGAAGCCGCGAAACTGAGCGATGACATTGTCATTTACACCGTCAGCACCGATACACCCATGGCGCAGAAACGCTGGTGCGGTGCAGCAGGCGTCGATAAGGTAAAGGTCGTTTCGGATGTTGTGGATACAGAATTCGGATTGAAATATGGCGTATTGATTAAAGAACGACATTACCTGCGCCGGTCTGTCTTTATTGTTGGACGCGATGGCAGGTTGATATACGTCAATTATTTGCCGCAACTCGGGCAGGAACCCGATTATGATGAAGTGATCCAGGCGGCCAAAGCGGCAGTGAAGTAATCGCTGAATAAAAACAGACCGCTGTCGAGGCGGTCTGTTTTTTGGACTACCCTTGTTAGCTCTAGCGAATATCCCAAAACTTCAACACAATCTTGTCAGTTATTCCGCAAACTCCTTGATGATCCGCGCCATGTGCCGCGAGTGCTTCAGATACAAATCCACACGGATGTTTTCGTTCGGTGCATGTGCCCGGGTGTCGGGATAGCCCAGCCCCGCAGTTGCCACCGGCAGTTTCAGGTCGTGGACGAACGGGTAACTGGGACCCGATCCGCCGACCATTGGCACGAGCTGCATCGGCGTCTCGTACACTTCTTCGGAGGTCTTCGCAACCAGTTGGATAAATGGTTCGTCTGGGTCGGTGCGGGCTGGAGGGTCGCCGCCGAGGTCGGTGATCTGCACATCGCTAAAGCCTTCTGCGTCGAGGTGCGCACGCAGCTTCTTCAAGATGTCGTCAGGATGCTGATCGGGCACGAGACGGAAGTCCACCTTCGCGGAAGCACGCGCCGGCAGGACTGTTTTTGAGCCGGGACCCTGATACCCGGATGTCAAACCGCAGATCGTACAGGTCGGCGTAAAGACTTCCTCCATTTTCAACTCGGTCCCACCTGTGAGACCCTTGATGAACTCTTTGACGCCGTAACGTGTCTTATATTCCTCTGCAACTTCGGGAAGCGCTTCAAACAGCTCACGGTCACGGGTGGATGGGGATTTGATCTCGTCATAGAAACCCGGGATGCGGATTCGTTCATCCTCGCCTTTGAGGGTGGACAGAGCCCATACCAGCCTCCACGCTGCGTTCGGGAAGATCGAGCCGCCTAAGCCGGAATGGACATCTGTCGACGCGGTCTCGACGCTTAGCTCCACGTAACAGATACCGCGCAAGCCAAGATACAGCATCGGCACATCGCGGTGGTCCACACCGCCGAATTCCCACATGCAGGCATCTGCCTTCAACAGATCCTTGTTCCCGGCAACAAACGCAAAAAGGTTGACGCTGGCGGTTTCCTCTTCCCCCTCGATGATGAACTTAATATTACAGGGAAGCTCGCCTTCCGTTTCAAGAAGTGAGTCGATCGCAAACAGCCGCGAGACAATGTGACCTTTATCATCGCTGACGCCGCGACCGTAGAGTTTCCCATCTCGCAGAGATGGCTCGAACGGCGGAGTCTCCCACAGTTCCAACGGTTCCGGCGGCTGCACGTCATAGTGGTTGTATATCAGCAGAGTCTTATCGGACTTGCCCTTTCGTTCACCGTAGACCACGGGCGCGCCCGCCGTCTCCATAATCTGGATATCAAAACCGCGCTGCTTGAGCATTTCACCAACCAGCGCCGCACATTCCTGCAAGCCCCAATTCTGCGCGCCGACGCTGGGCTGCGCCACGAGCCGCGAAAGTTCGTCAAGGCTTTGATCGAGGTTCTTTTCGAGGTACGAATCGATGCTGCTGTATTGAGACATTCCACTCTCCTTATTTCATGAAGTTCGAGATCAACGAGATCGAGTAGTGACCTGCCACAGCAAACAGTGTCATCTTGATGAACTGACCGATGCCGGTAAAAATCAGAAACGTTGCCAGCGGCATTTTTGCGATACCAGCGGCTATCCCGGCGATATCGAAAAAAGGGTTTGGGATTGCCGAGAGAACCAGGATCGCCCAGCCGCCATATTTATCTACCCAGGGTCTAATACGGTTATACACATCCATGCGCTCCACAACAGCCTGCCCGCTAAACCCGGCGAGGTAGCCGGAGATTTCCCCGATCGTTCCTCCCAGCCCCGCCGCTACGCCCACACCCAGTGGATTAAAGATCGCTCCCATGGCATAGATAACTGCCACGCCCGGCGCAGGGAGCAAGATGGTCGCATTCGCAAGCAAGGCGATCAGAAAGATGCCCGGATAACCAAACGCCGCAAATTGTTCCACACGATCACGGATGCTGTATATGAACAGAGTGATTGCGACCACCCCTAATAGCGCCAGAATCCGCAAAATGTTCGTGAGAAATTTTGAACTTCCGGGTTTTTTCTCATTTGATGAGGCTTGCGTGCTGAAGTTTTGTTTCCCCGTGACGCGTGAAGAGCGCGCAGAAAATAACGAACGACTCTGCGCGCTCTTTGTATCTTTAGCTACGTCCCGCTTAGTCACTTTCTTCGATGGTGACACGGTTGATTTTCACGGCTGGCGCATTGACATTGCCCGGGTCGCGCGGCGGAATGGACATCAGCACGTCCAGACCCTCCACGACCTGCCCAAAGACACTATGCCGGTTGTCCAGATGCGGTGTGGGAATGTGTGTGATAAAGAACTGTGATCCATTCGTTCCCGGTCCTGCGTTCGCCATAGACAGGACTCCCTGCTTATCGTGTTTCAGGCTGGGATGGAATTCATCCTCAAATTGGTAACCGGGACCGCCCGAGCCGCGCCCTGTCGGGTCACCGCCCTGCGCCATGAAGTTGGAGATCACGCGATGGAACATCACGCCTTCATAATATCCTTCGCGTGCCAGGAAAACAAAATTGTTGACAGTCTTCGGCGCCTTGTCTGCAAATAACTCGATCACCATCGTGCCTTTATCGGTTTCCATGTGTGCCTTGTATTTCTTCTTGGGGTCGATCTGCATCTCTGGTGGTTTCGACCATTGTTTTGCCATTATTCTCTCCTTAAGTTGATTTTCTGTGAAAAGCCTTGCGAAGGTTTCTCACAAGCGACTCTACCCTGCACTTTAGTACGACCTTCGCAAGGCTTGATCGATTCTTATTTCAACAACGAATCCACCCTCGCCACTACCATGTCGAGGGCGGCAGTATTGAAGCCCCCTTCCGGGATGATTACATCCGCATAACGCTTCGAGGGCTCGACGAATTCCAGGTGCATGGGACGGACCGTGGATTGGTATTGCTTGATGACTGACTCGGTTGTCCGCCCGCGCTCCTTGATATCGCGCTCGAGGCGGCGGATGAAACGGATGTCTGAATCAGTATCCACGAAGATCTTGACATCGAACATTTCCCGCAGCGCGGCTTCTGTGAAGATAAGGATGCCCTCCACCAGAATGACGCGGCGGGGCTGGACGGTGAACGTTTTGGGGGTGCGACTGTGAGTGGAGAAATCATAGATAGGTACCTCAACGGCTTGCCCATCGCGCAGCGATGCAATGTGTTCGGTTAGCAGCTCTGTCTCCAGTGAGTTGGGATGGTCAAAGTTCACTTCCGCACGCTGTATTGGCGGTAACCCACTGAGGTCTTTGTAATATGAATCGTGTTGGAGGAAAGCAATCCGGGAGGGTCCCACACGCTGCAGGATTTCCTGCGCGACGGTTGTTTTGCCAGAGCCCGATCCACCTGCGATGCCAATCACCAGCGCGGCATGACGGTGGACAAGAGGGTCTGGATTCTTCATGCTCAAATTATACACGCATGCGAAGCGCGAAAACCCCTCCCCATGCGGCTTGCTCCGCAGGGAGAGGGGCAGGGGTGATGGTGGAGCTACATTCCAGCCATGAAGGCAAGACCCACCGTTCCCGGCCCTGCATGTGTGCCCACGGTTGGACTCACCTCGGTAAAGACACTCTCAACAGGGTTGAGCGCTTGCTTGGCTCTTGTAAGCAGTGCCTGCGCGTCTTCCGCCGCATTTGCATGCAGGGTCGCCAGGCGCACCGGGGTCCTGCCTGCGATTTTTTCAACGGTCAGTTCCAGGACGCGGTCATGTGCCTTGCTCTTCGTGCGAATGCGGTCAATGCCTTCCACGCGCCCATCCTGAATCGCAAGGATGGGTTTCATGTTCAGCATAGTCCCAAGGAAACGCTGCGCGCCGCCAATGCGACCGCCGCGATGTAAGAATTCCAGCGTATCCACGGCGAAACAGACACCGGTGTACTCGTAAGATCGTTCTGCCAGGGCGATTGCCTCCTCCAGAGTGGCGCCGTCCTCGATGGCGCGTGCCACAGCCAGCACTTGAAACCCAAGCGCCATGGCGACGGACTGACTGTCCACCACATGGACCTTGTCCCTTGCTGTGCTCATCAGGTCCCTCGCTTGCAGGGCAGATTGAATGGTGCCCGACAGCTTGGAAGAGACCAGCAGCGCAAGAACTTCAAAACCCTTATCGACCAGGTCCTGAAAGATCTCCTGAAATGAGATAACAGCCACCTGGGAGGTGGACGGCATCACTTTGGCAGTTTTCAACCGGGTGAAAAATTCGCGAGACTCAATGTCTACACCATCTTTATACGTTTGATCGCCCCAGATAAGTACCTGTGGTGCAATGGAGATATTATATTTCTTAACCAATTCAGGTGGCATGTACGTCGTGCTATCTGTAACTAGGGCAATCTTAGACATGGTGTCTCCTTAAACTTGGGTTATAGAAATATGATGCTGGGTATATTAA
The DNA here is from genome assembly GCA_025938055.1 of Anaerolineales bacterium. The sequence continues at coordinate 14,877 of JAICQC010000005.1, forward strand.
CCCCCTTGCCGGGCACGTGGATACGAATTGTTAGGTATAATACCTCAGGAATTAAGATTGCTTTGATACCCTCATTGAGGAGCCTGCTTTGGCCTTTAACCCGATAAATTGGCTTTTGGGCCTGTTTTCACTGGATATTGCAATTGACCTGGGGACCGCGAATACACTGGTAAACGTACGCGGCAAGGGGATTGTCATCAACGAGCCATCCTGGGTGACGATTGACAAGCGAGGACGTCAACCTCTCGCCATTGGCCTGGAAGCCAAGGAAATGATGGGTCGCACGCCCAGCAATGTTGCCGTGATCCGCCCGTTAAGGGATGGCGTGATCTCCGAGTTTGATATTACACAGGTGATGCTGGAATATTTTATTGGACGGGTCCATGAGCAGAGCATAGTGCCACTGCCGCGTCCGCGCGTGGTAGTTGGGATACCCACCGGCGTGACGGAGGTGGAAAAGCGCGCCGTGTATGACGCGGTGATGGCTTCCGGGGCGCGCTCTGCATTTCTCATTGAAGAGCCGATCGCCTCCGCTCTGGGTGCAGGGCTGCCGCTCGCGGATGTGAAGGGCAGCATGGTAGTGGATATCGGCGGTGGCACGACGGAAGTCGCGGTCATGTCCATGAGCGGCGTCGTCGCTTCACGCTCTCTGCGTGTGGCTGGTGACGAAATGGATCAGGATATCGTGCAGTATCTGCGCAACAAATACAACCTGCTGGTCGGTGAGGGGATTGCCGAGCAGATCAAATGGAAGATCGGGTCTGCCTACCCGTTGCAGCCGGAAAAGACCATGGAAGTCCGCGGCCGGAATCTGGTCACCGGGCTGCCTGAGAGCATTGAGATCTCCTCGATTGAAATGCGCGAGGCGCTGGCGGGTTCGGTTCAGGTTATTGTAGATACCATCCGGGATGCGCTGGACGAGATCCCACCGGAGATTGTCGCCGACCTGATGGATATTGGCATTTGCCTGGCTGGGGGCGGAGGTCTGCTACAGGGGCTGGCAGAGCGGCTGACAGACGAACTGAGGCTACGAGTCTGGGTTGCCGAGGACCCGCTGACCTGTGTTGCGCGCGGCGCAGGCATGGTCTTTGAGAACTTCGATACGTTGAGCCGTTATCTGGTCGGTCTGGAACGCGGCAGTACGCGTCATCAGGTTTAATGTTTTGCCAATCTAGTTCTGGTAGTATTCCCTGTTAGACGCCTGTTGGTAGTTTTGAGAATATCACAGTACCTTGTCATATGAGAAATATGTTTTCACGTACGCTTCAGACAACGATCATCTTTTTGGTCGTTGGGGGGATTATGGCGCTCGCACTTGGTGGTTACTTTAGCAGCGCCTCCAATGTCTTTACAGGTTCATTGGTTAATCTGCAGACCTGGTTCTCCGCACGCTTTGTAGCCGTGCAGGATTTTTTCACCTCGCCCCGTGACATGGCATCTCTACGCCAGCGGAACGCGGAACTGGAAGGAGAGGTGGCGGAACTGCAGGCGCAGGTCATCCAGTTGCAGCAGGAAGTGGGCGAGACACAGATCCTTGCCGCGCTGGTAGACTTCTCGCGTACGAACCCTGAGAACACTTATCGAGCCGCGGCGGTGATCGGGCGCGACCCGAGTCCATTCCTGCATTATGTGATTATCAATCGCGGCTCCAATGATGGGATTCTGCGCGGGATGCCGGTTGTCACGAACCAGGGTTTGATCGGCCGCATCGACGCCGTCATCGCAGATGCGTCACGCGTCCAGCTCATTACAGACCCGGCTTCGAGTGTCAATGTCCGCCTGCAGAACGCGGAGACCGAAGCGTCCCTGGTGGGTTCGGTGACCGGCGATGTGACCCTTGAGCTGATCCCTCAGGATATTATTGTGCAGCCTGGCGACCTGGTATTGACATCCGGATTGGGCGGCGGGTATCCTCCTGACCTGATTATCGGTCAGGTAGTCAACGTCCGCTCGCGTGATTTCGACTTGTTCCAGCAGGCGACCGTCCAGCCTGTAGTGGATTTCAACCGGCTTGAAATCGTGCTGGTGATCGTCAACTTTCAGCCGGTGGATATCACTCCTTTGATCCCGGCGCCCTAGCGTATGCGTAATCTTATTGCTGTGCCGGTGATACTCCTGACCGTGATCCTGCAATCGTCAGTGATCAGCCGCGTATACCTGCTTTCAGGTATTGCCGACCTGCCCATGGTGATGCTGGCAGCCTGGGCGCTGCAAGATGGAGTCGATTCAGCCTGGCATTGGGCAATTGCCACCGGTCTGTTGATCGGGTTCATTTCCGGGATCTTATGGGTGGTGCCGGTTGCAGGATACATTATCGTAGTTGTGATGGCGTATATGTTTCAACGCCGCGTCTGGCAGGCTCCCCTGCTTGCCATGTTCAGTATTACATTTTTGGGAACGATCATTGTGAGTCTTTTATCGATTGTGGTTCTACAGTTTTCAGGTATTGCATTGCCTATCAGTGATGTGCTGGGTCTGGTGATGCTGCCAGGCGTTTTATTGAATATGCTTCTTGCAATCCCGGTCTATGCAGTGATGCGCGACCTTGCAAGATGGGTGTACCCGGCTCCGGAGGTTGAATGAGTTCGCAAATGGTAAACAGGTATGAAGTCCCGTTGTGGCGCATACTTTTAGTGTATGGAATCATCATTGCGGTGGTCGGCGCGATCGCGTATCGTCTGTTTGCTCTGCAAGTATTGGGTCAGCAGGGATGGTTTGAGCAGGCTGTGGATAACTATGAAGATACGATCAGTGACCCGGCGCCACGCGGGATTATCTATGACCGAAATGGTTTTGTGCTGGCGCGCAATATTGCCTCCTACAACGTTGTGATCACGCCTGCCGCCTTGCCCGATGATGAGGCTGATATCCAGCGTATTTATCGTGAAGTTTCCGAGCTGACGGGCGTTCCGGTAGGCGGACCTGTGACTGATGCAACGCTCGCGAATGCAAAATTATTCTCTCCCTGTGTGGAGGGTCCAAGCATTGCGGATATGGTAGCGCTGGGTGACTCGCTGGCACCTTATACGCCAGTGAGGATCACTTGTAATATTAGCGAAGAGCTTGCGCGGGTCATACGCGAAAAATCGGTGGATTGGCCCGGCGTGAGGGTGGAGATCGAGCCCATTCGCGACTACCCGACAGGTTCGTTGACCGCGAACATTGTCGGTTTTCTGGGCCCGATTCCCGCGGCGCGGGAGGAGGACTATGAAGCCCGCGGCTTTGTCCCCAACCGGGATAAGGTGGGTTACGCCGGCGTGGAAACTTCGCTGGACGACATCCTCCTTGGCAAAAATGGACAGCGGGTTGTGCAGGTCGACGTGGCAGGTCAGGTGCTGCGTAATCTTGAACCGCCCATTGAACCTGTGGCAGGAAATAACGTCGTTCTGACAATCGACACACGTCTGCAAAAAGCGGCGGAAGCCGCCCTGGTCGATGAGATCAATTTCTGGAATACCTATTTCAGCACGGTCCGCATTTCGAGCGGGATTGTGATCGCCATGAACCCAAAGACAGGGGAAATCCTGGCGATGGTTTCCTACCCAACATTTGAAAACAATCGTATGGCGCGCTTCATCCCCGAATATTATTATGACCAACTGGTCGAAGATCCACGCAGACCCTTGGTGAATAACGCCATTTCTGCCATGTTCCCTCCCGGCTCCACATTCAAACTTGCCACAGCCACAGGCGCATATAACGAAGGCGTGATCGAACGGGATCAAATCGTCGAAACGCCGGGCCGGCTGGTGCTATGTGAGAGGTTTCTGCCAACGGACCCCTGCACGGAGAGGAACTCGCGTCCCTTCGTAGACTGGATCTATGAGCGCAACGGTGTCATCAACGAGGCTGGTTTTGGCGCATTGGATTTCTTCCATTGTATTGCCTACTCGAGCAATGTTTGTTTCTATAAGCTTGGCGGCGGCTACGAAGGTGAGATCGATGAAGGTCTGAACATTTTCCGGTTGCGGCAGTATGCGCGGGCGTTGGGATATGACGAGCGCTCCGGGATTCAACTTCCCGGTGAAGAGGATGGCTTGATCCCGGACCCGAGATGGAAGCGGATCAATACGGGGGAGAACTGGTCTACCGGTGACACCTATATTGCCAGTGTAGGACAGGGATTCGTGGATGCTACGGCTCTGCAAGTGTTGATCTCCGGCGCAACGATCGCCAACCGCGGCAAGATGATGCAGCCTACCATCGTCCGGGAGGTGCAGGATAGCGAGGGTCGCGTGATTCCCATGTGGTTCAACCCGGACCAGGAGGATTTCTCCGTCTATGAGATGCACGAGATCGTGGATGAACAGGGCAGGACAAGGAATGTTTGGGTGAACCCGGCAGAACCGGAGATCCAACTCTCTGCGCCTCCTGATGGGAGCTATCAGATCTCGCCGTTCACGCCGAACCTGAAATGGGATATTACCGAGACGCCTCTCATCCAGGTATTCGACTGTGAAGTAGGTTACTGTAATCCGCTTGATGAGTTCATAACGGTCGAGCCGGAAACCATCGAAGCAGTTCGCACGGGCACGCGTCTGGCGGTGACAGAGAACCCGCTGGGAACACTGAATGAAGTGTTTACTGAGCTGGTCCCGCTTCCGATTGCCGTTGCAGGCAAGACGGGGACAGCGGAGTATTGTGACGACGTGGCACGCGAACTGCAGCAATGTCAGTTCGGATCATGGCCCACACATGCCTGGACGCTGGCATACGCGCCCTATGACGACCCTGAGATCATTGTCCTGGCATTTGCCTATCACGGTGGTGAGGGTGGTTCCGTGGCAGCACCGATTGTGGCACGTGTACTGCAGGCATACTTTGAACTGAAAGCGGTTGATCTCGTTCAGGAAGGCGCCAACTAAAGCCCATATAAGACTTCATGCTATAATTCAGCGATTATCACGCGGCTTTCAATCATCCCATGAACGAGACGAACTCCCTCATCCAGATCAAAGGTTTGCGCGACGGACTGCTCGTCTCGCTGGATGATGCACCCTGGGAGGAACAGCGCATCGCGTTGCTGACTCAAGTGGATGGACAGCCTGCCTTTTTTCAGGGTGCCCGCCTGGCTCTGGACGTGGCAAGCCAGGTGCTTCACGTCAATGAACTTGTGGATTTGCGTGACCAGCTCTCTGAGCGCGGCATATTTCTCTGGGCGGTGCTCAGCGAATCCCCTACTACGGAAAAGACCGCTCAATTACTGGGACTTGCGACCCGTATTTCCAAGCCAAGACCTGAAGAGGGTCGGAAATTTGCAGTGGAAGACCTGGGTGAGGAGACCGCCTTATTCCTCCACCGAACGCTTCGTTCAGGAACCAGGATCGAATTTGCAGGTCATGTAGTGGTATTGGGTGATGTCAACCCGGGTGCTGAGATCATCGCGGAAGGCAATGTGATGATCTGGGGGCGCTTGCGTGGGATGGTCCATGCCGGCGCCAAAGGGAATCGAAAAGCCATGATCTGCGCGCTCGACCTTTCTCCAACACAGTTGCGCATTGCAGATGAAGTGGCTGCTGCACTACATGCGCAGGAACGCCCCAAGCCCGAAATTGTACGTATCAATAAAGATGGAAAGCTGCAGGCAGAACTCTGGTCGCCTGGATAAAAATCGAAATAGGATAAATACATGCCCGCACAAGTAATCACCATTACCTCAGGCAAAGGCGGCGTAGGCAAGACAACGGCAGTCGCGAATATTGCAGTTGCACTGGCTTCCGAGGGTGCAAAAGTTGTCTGCATTGACGGCGATATCGGTCTCCGTAACCTCGATGTGATCCTGGGCCTGGAAAACCGGATCGTGTATGACATTGTTGATGTAATCGAAGGACGCTGTCGTTTGAAGCAGGCGATGATACGCGACAAGAAACTACCAGAGTTGTATCTCATCCCCGCCGCGCAGACCCGTGACAAAAATGCGGTCTCGCCAAGCGATATGAACCGTTTGATCAAGGACCTGCGAAATGATTTTGATTTTGTGCTGATCGATTCGCCGGCCGGCATCGAGCGTGGGTTTAAGAATGCCATTGCCGCCGCGGACCGTGTTTTGGTTGTGACCAACCCCGAAGTCTCAGCTGTGCGCGATGCAGATCGTGTTATCGGCATTCTGGAAGCGGAAGAAAAGGGTCCCGGCGCGCTGATCATCAACCGTCTGAATCCGACACTGGTGAGAAATCACGACATGCTCTCGTCTGATGATGTCCTCGACCTCCTGGCGGTGGAACTGATCGGGATCGTGCCCGAGGATGAAAACGTCATTATCGGATCGAATCGCGGCGCGCCGGTTGCGTTCGATCAGAAAAGCAAAGCAGGGCAGGCATTTCGTAATATTGCCAAACGCCTGCGCGGTGAGAAAGTTCCGTTCCTCGATCTGGATCACACGGGGGGATTGTGGGAGCGTCTGCAACGCATAGCGGGGAGGAAGTAATCATGGGTTTCTTCGACCGCTTATTCGGAAGGAAAAACAGCGCCGAGAGCGCCAAGGAGCGCCTGCAGCTGGTCCTGATCCATGACCGCACGGATCTGACTCCGGCTGAGCTTGATTCTCTTAAAGATGATTTGATCGCGGCTATTTCGCGCCACGTGGAGATCGATGCGCATTCTGTGCAGATCGGCGTGGAGCATGATGGTCGTTCGCAGCGCCTCGTGGCAGATATTCCCCTGAAAGGGGCGTCACGCCGCCGCGCGAAACGGTCCAAGTAAGTCTCCTGTATGCTTCGTAATATTTCATGGCGTTACTTCGATTTCTGGCTGCTGGGCGCGGTAGTCCTTGCCACTGCATTCGGCACCACGATGATCCGTTCAGCCGTGGCGGGGAATGAGGTACTGCTGCCGGTCATCAATCGTCAGATCTATTTTGCCCTGGCGGGGCTTGCGTTGATCTTTGTCATTGCTGCAATCGATTATCGCTATTGGATGGCATTGTATCGCCCCATTTTTGTCGTGATCAGTCTTTCTCTTATTGCATTGTACTTAAGTGCAACAGCGGTGTTCGGCGCGGCGCGCTGGTTTTCGGTGGGTGTGTTGTTTCTCCAGCCAACTGAGTTTGCAAAGATCGCGGCGATCCTGCTGCTGGCACGTTATTTCGATAAGACGCAGAATCAGCCGCGCGATTTACGATGGATCTTCTTTGCTTTCTTATGGATGATGGGTATTGCCTTCTGGATTTTGATTCAGCCAAATTTGAGCAATGTTGTGGTGCTGGTGGTCATCCTTGCTGCCCTGCTCTGGTTCAACGGTATCCAGTTAAAGCACTTATTGTTATTTGGTGTTATTGGTTTTTTGGGGCTTGCAACGATCGTTACACTTTCTGCACTCAACATCCGCATCCCATTTTTGCAGGAGTATCAGCAGCAGCGCATCACGAACTTTATTCTACCGGACCCCAACGCGACCTTTGGTGCAACGTATAATGTGCAGCAGGCATTGATCGCCATCGGTTCGGGCGGTCTGTTCGGTCAGGGATATGGTCACGGGACGCAGACACAGCTACGTTTTCTGAAGGTGCGCCACACGGATTTTATCTTTTCAGCGATTTCTGAAGAGTTTGGTCTCATGGGTTCTCTGCTGGTGATCGTCATCATTGTGCTGGTGATCTGGAGGTGCCTGCGGATCGCGCAAAAGGCGCGCGATGTTGCCGGGATGAATATTGCCTACGGCGTCGCGACTCTGATCTTTTTCCAGGGCATGGTCAACATTGGCGTGAACCTGAACATTGTTCCGGTTTCCGGCTTGCCATTGCCGTTCATCAGTTATGGAGGCAGTGGACTCACTTCGTTGATGCTTGGCATTGGATTGGTCGAAAGTGTCGCCATGCGCCATAGGCAACTGGAATTTTGAGTTCTAACTACAGATTCATTGAGACACAAAGAAATCAAATTCTGTGATTTTGTGTCTCAGTGGCAAAATATTGTGGAGGAATTTTTAGATTGAAACCTGCACGCACACGTATAGCCCCCTCGCCAACAGGCAGATTTCATGTCGCGAATGCCCGTAACGCGCTTTTTGCTTATCTGGTTGCTCGTCAAACAGGCGGACAGTTCATCTTGCGCTTTGAGGATACAGATCAGAAACGGTTTGTGCCTGGTTCGGAAGAAGAGATCATCCGCAGTTTGGAATGGCTGGGTCTTACTCCGGATGAAAGCCCCATACATGGCGGGCAGTATGGTCCCTATCGCCAGACTGAGCGGCGGGAAACGTATCAGCAATATGCAAACGTTCTCGTCGAGAAGGGCCACGCATACCCGTGTTTCTGCACGCCTGAGCGCCTTGACCAGATGCGCAAAGAGCAGGAAGCGCAGAAGGTAGATCGTGTTCGGTATGATGGCCGTTGTCGCCGGCTGGACCCGGATGAAGCTGCTCGCCGTGTCGCCGCGGGCGAAAAGTATGTCATCCGCTTTAAAATGCCTTACGAAGGTACGACGATCGCGCATGATCATGTGCGAGGTGATATCGTCACGGAAAATAAATACCTGGATGACTATGTGTTACTAAAGTCCGATGGTCTGCCGACGTATCATCTCGGTGCGATTGTTGACGATCACGAAATGCAGATCACACATGTAATACGGAGTGCCGAGTGGCTGCCTACCTTTCCCTTGCACGTACAAATTATTCGTGCCTTGGGCTGGGAGGAGCCGGTCTGGGTTCATCCATCCATATTTCTGAAGCCAAGCGGAAAAGGCAAGATGAGCAAACGCGATAAAGCCGCGGCGATGGAAGGTGGTCATTCCGCTTTTGTGGGTGATTTCCAAAGTCTGGGCTATATACCCGAAGGTGTTCTGAACTGGATCGCGCTGATGGGCTGGGGGGTTGCTGAAGATGATGTCATGACGCTGGCTGACATGATCCGGCGCTTTAGCATTGACAACTTGACTCCCTCTCCAGCCGCGGTTAACTTCCAGAAACTGGATCATTTTAACGGGACACATATTCGTCTCCTCGGTGTGGACGAACTGGCGCGTCGGATTAAGCCATATCTTACCGGTGCGGGGCTGGAAGTGGATAATGAGACGCTGCTCAAAGTCACTCCACTCATCCGCGAGCGGCTCGTCACGCTGGATGACAGCATTGCCTTCGCGGCTTTCTTCTTCAAGGAGAACATCGAGCCGAGCCGTCAAGACCTAATTGCCAAGGGACTCGACGCGAAACAGTCGGCAGAGGTCGCGCGTAAAGCCTACGGCATTCTCACGTCGCTGCCTGATCTTTCTCACCAGACCGCCGAGCCGCCCATGCGCGAGTATGTCGAAACATCCGGCTTGAGCGCGAGCCAGGTGTTTGGCATATTGCGCGTCGCGGTAACGGGACAAAAGGTTAGCCCGCCGCTATTTGAAAGCATGGAAGTGGTTGGGAAGGAAAAAGTTCTGGAGCGCCTTCAAAAGGCGATTCAAATTTTGGAAGAGACAGACTACCCCTGATGAGATTCAGGGCAGGCTGTGGATCTCAAAGTAATCAAATGTTGCTGGGCGGTCTTCGCCTCTCATCCGCTGACCCGTTACCAGTCCGATTTGAAGCGGATTTATCTCTGTGGTGTGGCTGCCGACTATAAACCATACCTTGCCGTTTGTGCTCGCTTCAAAGGTATACGTATTCTCCCTGCGGCTCAAGCGTAGTGAAATAGGATCAATACCTCTATACGGCTGCCCAAAATTGGGCTTCACAACAACTCCCTTTTTATAGTACTCCATATATAAACCTGGCCCAACGCAGCCCACTGAATTGCAATACTCACGTCCTGCCTGGACGAAATCTGAATCTGATTCATAGATAATCAGCCCTGCAAACTGATAGTTATCCGTGGGTCTGAATGTGACCTGGGTCTCAATTTGAAAGTTACCTTCGGGCGCGGGCCTCAAAAGCACGTTGGAATTTGTGTGTGCCGGGACATAACCACCTTTCACGTTGATCTGCAGCGACCCGGGCACATCAGTCAGACTCCAGTGCAGCGGGTCTTCGCGCAGCCAGCTCCACTGTGCATCGAGGCTCTGGCTAAAGTCATCCCGGAAGAATTTTGGATCCCTGGTAGGTACAGGTGAAGCAGTCGGAGGAACTGGCGTGGCGGTAGGAGAGGAAACAGGTGTCGGCGTGAGCGATGGCTTCGGTATAAAACTCTCAGAGACATCGAATGAAGGTTGCGGAATGGAACTACAGGCATAAAGAAGAACGATAAACAATAAGGGGAATGGTTTTCGCATTGCAGAGCTCTCCTGATTCCAGCGGGGTTTTTATTGTACACCCACGACGTTTAACAGGCGGAATGTATCATTTCTGATTGATTACAAAATAGCAGCCTCACAAACAGCCCTTTGTGTTCCACTTCAGGAAATAACATCACTCCGATGTGCTCGTTAAATAAAGCACAACGTGATTCGCTGAGATCCAGTGGGGGTATCTGGTAGTCAGAAGTCAATACGAACTCGATGCTGGACTCTGAAAGTGGTGACGGCGGAGTGAAACTTTTGACGATATGGGAGAAGGAGATCTATGGACAGAAAACTAATCTACACATTCAGCTTGATTGGCTTTTTCCTGATGTGGGGTGTGTTTGGTTTTATCGCGGCGGGACCTCGCGGGGAACTGCCACCACAGGCAACACCTCCACCAGTGGAGAATACTTCTATTGCTCCGGGCGCTACGGACCCAGTGGGGATCCCTGTCACCGGAGAAGCAGAACCCGTGCTGATGGAGGTCCTGATTTTCTATGGGTTGATCGGGCTTGCAGCCTTGTTCCTGGTTTTTGGCTTATTGAGTTTTGCAAACAGGTCAACGGCTCCCAATATAGAACACAACAAAGAACCTTCTCCGGGAAAGTCGCGTAAGGAATAATTTCCCAATGCAATAGGAGGCATATCCTCATGCTTGAAACGTTGATCGTTGTTCTCCTGATCTTATGGCTGGCAGGCGTTGGCTTGGGGAGAAGGGGACGAGGTAGAAGGGTAGGCAGGTGGCGAGGCAGCAACCTGATTCACATCTTGTTGGTGATTGTCGTTATTCTGCTGCTGGTCAGATTGATTGGTTAAAGAAGCAACTTCCATTCGGATGCACTACATCAGTCAGTTTTTTCTGCAGTGCGATATTCAATCCTATAAGCAGGGATGGTCACACCGGAGATGGAGACTTTCATTTCATGCGCCTGGATTCCGCCTCTGGCTGGGATCAGGTCCATGGCTTCCTTGGTGATCAGAATCTCGCCCGCAGCAGCCAGATCCTCCCCGATTTTCGAGGCGCGGTTGACGGGATCCCCAAAACAATCTTCGTGGCCGATGAGCAGTATTTTGCCGTAATCAATTCCACACGAAATATGGATATCGAGATCGTCTGCGGTCAATAAGTTCGATGCCTGGAAAGCATGCTGCATGGCAATGGCTGCGTTGACCGCGGAAAGCGAGTCGGGGAAGACCGCCAGGCAATTATCGGCTTCATATTTGATCATGATGCCGCGAAACGAGTTAACGATTGGTTCGGTTGTCAACTGCATCCGCCGCACCATGGAAAGATAGTGGACAACTCCATACTTACGAGTGAGCAGGGAAAATCCGGACATATCCAGCACAAAGACCGCGTGCTCCGCGCCATATTCGTTCCACAGCACCCCCTCGATCTTGGCGCGTTCGCTGGCATCGTCCAGTTGAGAGAAGGTGAGCAAAAGCTCGTGGAATTTTTTAGAAGGATGCGCCGTCATAACCCTCTTGAACAAAATTCTCCCGCAGGTTGCTTTTTAACAACCTGCGGGAGAATTCATCTATTTTGATTTCTTCTCTATTTTCGCCCAGGCATCTTTCAGCGAGACTGTCAGGTTGAAAACAGGTTTTTCATCCGTCGAGTCCTGGTCGGTTGCAAAGTAGCCAAGGCGTTCGAATTGGAAACGGTCACCCGGCTTGGTCTGCGCGAGAAGCGGTTCCACATAGCCGTGCAAGACCTTCAGGGAGTCAGGATTCAAACACCCCAGGAAGCCTTCTTCACCTTCTTCAGGATCTTCCTTCATGAAGAGACGGTCATACATGCGGAATTCCGCTTCCCTCGCGTGCTGCGCGGATACCCAGTGGATAGTGGACTTGACCTTGCGACCATCAGGCGAATCGCCACCGCGCGTGGATGGATCATACGTGCCGTGCACTTCCGTCACCTGGCCCGCCTCATCCTTGACGACATGTGTACACCTAAAGAAATAAGCGTAGCGCAAACGAACTTCATTGCCCGGATACAGGCGGTAATACTTCGGCGGAGGCGTTTCGCGGAAGTCATCCTGCTCGATGTAAAGAACCTTCGAGAACGGAATTTTGCGCGTGCCGGCGTCCGGGTCCTCGGGGTTGTTGACCGCAGTCAGCTCTTCGACCAGATCGTCTGGATAGTTGTCGATCACAAGCTTGAGCGGCTTTGTCACTGCCATGCGTCGCGGCGAATGTTTGTTGAGGTCCTCGCGTACGCGGGCCTCCAGGAATGCGATATCGGCGATCACACCGGCATTAGACGTCGCCACCGTTGAGATGCCCATTCTCTGGACAAAGTCGATGATGGCTTCGGCGGTGTAGCCGCGACGGCGCATCGCGCGCAGCGTGGGCATGCGCGGATCATCCCAGCCACTCACATAATTTTCCTCGACAAGCCGCCGCAGTTTGCGTTTGCTCATCACGGTGTAATTCAAGTTGAGGCGAGCGAACTCGATCTGCCTGGATTTGAATACTCCCAGTTGTTCATGGAACCAATCGTAGAGCGGACGATGGTCGCGGTATTCCAGGGAACACAAGGAATGAGTGATTCCCTCCATCGAGTCATTCTGTCCGTGTGCCCAGTCATACAGGGGGTAGATCTTCCATTTGTCTCCCGTGCGATGATGAGGCGGCTCATGGATGATGCGGTACATCACAGGGTCACGCATATTGAAGTTGGGATGAGCCATGTCGATCTTGGCACGCAGGACGCGCGAGCCATCGGGAAACTCGCCGTTCTTCATACGCTCCAGCAGTTCCATATTCTCTTCGACACCCCGGTCACGGAATGGAGAGTTCTTACCCGGCTCGGTGAAGGTGCCGCGGTTGGCGCTCACTTCCTCCGGGCTCTGGTCGTCCACATATGCCTTGCCCTCGCGCACAAGCTTCTGTGCCCATTCGTAGAGCAGATCAAAGTAATCGGAAGCGTAGGTAATCTCCTTCCATTCGATGCCGAGCCAGCGTGTATCCTCAATGATGGCATCTACAAATTCGGTCTCTTCCTTGGTGGGGTTCGTGTCATCAAAACGCAGGATCAACTCGCCGTTATTTTCTTTGGCGATCAGGTAATCGATCATCCATGCCTTGACGTGACCAATATGCAGGTAGCCATTCGGTTCAGGCGGCAGGCGCGTGCGGACGTAGTTGAAGCGCCCCGTGCGCAGGTCTTCCGCGACCGCCTCGCGGATAAAGTCTGTAGGCTTGGTTTCTTCGGTCATGAAAACTCAATTCTGTGATTACAGCGACAAACGGCTTGGTGCCTGTCCTGGAACCAAATGTCAATGCGTATCGTCAATTATTTGTATGAATAGAACATACCTTTTGTCAACCCGCAATTATAACAAAGGGCAAAGTATAATTCGACGTGGAGGCTATCATGAGCGAATCAAATGACCGTCCCGCGGAGCGGGATCTTCGACAGGCAGGTTTCCTCGGCACGTATTTCGACCGTGATGGAGTCTTGCGCCTGTCGCGCTGGGCGGATGTAGCTGCCTGGGTGGTGTTGACGATCTACCTCTTATCCTGGTTGTTCTCGATGCTGTTATTTTTTGGACAATACTTTAGCGGCTTGTATTTCGATAAAGGAGCGACGTTCCTGAATGTATTCAACATGTTCTCTCCTTATTTGCAGCAGCCATTGCCGGGGATATTCTATTTTTTTGGTTTACAGGGAATATCCAAAGGATTATTGATCTTTCTGGATATGGAAGATAACACACGCCGCGGTGCGCGCAGCAAATAGGTTTGCGTGCCCTCGATACTGGTGGTACAGACACTGCAAGCAACACCCACAAAGAAGGAGGAAGGTGGTAAAATACCCGCCGTATTGGGGAGTGGTGTAACGGTAACACGTCACGCTCTGGACGTGAAATTTGAGGTTCGAATCCTTGCTCCCCAGCCAATAACCAATTGTCCCCATTTCGGGGACAATTGGTTTAATATAAATTTATCCAATGTTCTGCCCGGTTATGGAGTTCTTGGCAAGGTTTAACCAGAAAATAAAATATAATGAATGTTGTTAGTCCTGCGATTTGTGAGATCCGGGGACTGCTGATGGGATATGTTCGATTGGAGAGGAGACAGAAGCGTCGATGGACACGAATGCTTTTCAGAAGAAGGACGGCGACCAACTTAAAGTAGCCATCAAGCAAGACCAAATCACTGTTGCGCCTGAAAGCAGAACCACAATTCAGGTGGGAATTCACAATGATAGCCCCAATGAAGATTATGTTGATGTTCTCGTTAAAGGTGTATCACCTGAGTGGGTCATTATCCATACGCCTGTTGTGCACCTGGCTGCGGGAGAGGCAAAACTTGTCACTCTGACTATTCATCCCCCCGCCATTTCTGATGGTCGTGTGGGCCAGTATCCTCTGGATGTTCATGTAGTCAGCCAGAGAGATCCGAAACGTTCGGCGGTTGCTCGTAGAATTCTGACTGTCGCAGCCTTCCAATCGAGGGGACGTATTGGGGTCATGCTTGGAGCCCTTCACTTTGCAGTAACCCCAGGCTCGAGCATCGATGTCCCGATCCTCTTGCAAAACCGTGGAGATGAAGAAGACAGCTTTCGCTTGAACGTCATTGGTCCACCTGCAAACTGGATTTATACCAATTCGACACTCACGCGGCTGGAACCAAATACCAGTGCAGAGGTCCAGCTTACATTTCAAGTTCCTCGCTCCTCTCAGGCGCCTGCCGGGCGGATGCGCTTTACGATCCAGTTTGTCAGTCAGTTGTTTCCTTCACAAACCACAGAAGTGGAATGCATATTAACGATATCCGCTTTTTCACAATTCTCTGCCTCATTAGATTCAGGCACGCTCCGAGCCGGTCAATTTGGGCAGGTCATCATTACGAACGAAGGCAACACAATCGATGCCTATACATTGGATTTTCAAGGACGCGCCAACGATTTGATGTTTGAAAAAGCTATACAGGTCGCTCGGCCAGGCCCGCAAGCAGGGACACAGCAGATCGCGATCACATACGTTGAGATTCCAGCAGGGGAGCGGCTGCAGGTTCCGGCAGGAGAGCGCGGAGTCTACTCGTTCCGTAGCCGGCTGAGGTCACGCCCGATTGTCGGTAACGAGGAAACGTATCCATTCACAGTAAATGTTCGCTCGACTGCAGATGAGTCCACTGAACTCTCCGGGCAGGTGAACGAAAGGGCGTATATCCCGTTTTGGGTGTTACCCGTCGGCGCGGTTGGATTTTTGGTTCTGTGTCTCCTTTTCCTGATCCCTCTCAGGAGTTTGCCAACAGCGGCCCGCGCCACCCAGACAGCTTCATTTAATCAAACCCAGGCTGCCCTTTCCGGGACGGGTGATACGGACGGCGATGGGCTGACCAATGAGCGCGAAGCTGCTCTTGGCACGGATCCTCTCCAGCCGGATACGGACGGCGATCGGTTAACGGATCGGGATGAGGTGGAGACCTATCAGACCAACCCCCTCGACCTGGATACGGATGATGACGGTTTGCAGGATGGTGACGAGATTCAAACTCATCTGACCGACCCTCGCAATGCTGACATGGATGGAGATGGACGATCAGACGGGAATGAAATCGCTGGCGGGACCGATCCACGGAATCCGGATAGTGATGGCGATGGCCTGCGGGACGGTGATGAGATTGAGCTGGAGACGGACCCTCGCAACCCGGATAGCGATGGCGATGGTTTACGGGACGGCGAGGAAAACGCGGATTGCCCACGACCCCGCGACCCGGATTCAGACGACGACGGCATCGTCGACGGCAGTGATCTGAACCCGTGTGATCCCTCCAATCCCTCGTTGACGGCTACCGCTGCTGCGCAGGGGACCGCGGCGGCTCCGACCGCTTCGCAGATTCCTACCATTACCTCCACCATTGCTCCAACCGGAACGTCCGTTCCTACGGCAACCAACCAGCCCGTTGTCACGCTGACCCCGGCTCCGCCCAGCCTGCAAGGGACTCTGCTCTTTGGTTCGAACCGGACAGGCAACTTTGAGATCTATGGGTTGAACCTTGGCAATCAAGCGCTGACGCGCCTGACCAACAACCCGGCACAGGATATCCAGCCTGCCCTCGCGCCCGATTCGATCCAGGTTGCGTATGTCACCAATCAGGACGGGAACAATGAGATTTATCTGGGCGGTGTGGACGGCCGGACGCCGTTGAATTTGACAAACAACGCTGCGGATGACCAGCAGCCGGCGTGGTCGCCGGATGGAAACTGGATTGCGTTTACCAGTAATCGCGATGGGAATCAGGAAATCTATGTTATGCGCCGCGATGGCTCGGAAGTCCGCAATCTGACGAACAATTCGGCCAACGATTTTGCTCCCACCTGGTTCTCGGTCGGGGGTCTGTTTGGTGCACAGGATTGGATCGCCTTTACGACCACGCGCGATGGCAATCAGGAAGTATATAAAGTGAGACCGGATGGCTCAGGCTTGACCAACCTGACCCAGAACCCGGCGAATGACCACTCGCCTTCGGGCTTTGCCGGAGGAGCGATCCTCGCATTCGTAAGTGAGCGTAATGGCAACTCTGAAATCTTTGTCATGACCGACACTGGTGGGGCACAGAGTAATATCACGAACAATCCGGCTCAAGACACAGACCCAGCCATTAACTCGAGTGGCGTGTGGGTTACCTTTTCGACGGACCGCGATGGCAGTCTGGAGGTCTATGTCGTCCGAATTGACGGCGGTACGTCCTATAACCTGACCAGAGACCCCAGCCAGGATCGCCAACCGGATTGGTGATTCTCGCCTATCCGCTGTCGTCTGTTTTATGATCTTTTTCGCTGGTTAGAATTGTTAACGTTCGGTGAATATTTTGCCGGGCCTCCAACCCCTGGGTATATTTAGCGTAGATATTCATGGAGGAACCTATGTTTCGAAAGCTATCCTTCCTGCTTATTGCCTGCCTGTTAATCGCTGGTTTTATCACCAGTCCGGCGTACGCGGCGAAATCCTATTATGCAGAGTACTTCGATGTGCAGATCGACCTTCAGGAAGGCGGCTCTGCCATCATTACCGAGAAGGTGAAATTCCATTTCGAAGGTGATCCGTTTACGTTCGTATTCCGCGAAATCTCGGCGGATGAGACGGATGGTATCACGTTCCTCGAAGCCAGTATGGACGGTGTCCCCATGCCGCAAGGCACACAGGCGGGAGAGGTCGAAGTGGAGGTGGGGGATCCGCTCGAAGTCACGTGGCACTTTGCGCCAACCGCGAATTCGGCACATGTTTTCACTGTTCGCTACCAGGCGGACGGTATCATTCGCAAGGGAGATGCAGATAGCTTCATCTGGCGCGTTGTCCCGGAAGAGCATGAGTACGTGATCGAGCGCTCCACCGTCACATTGAGTTATCCCTCGCAAGCGACAGCCCTCGGACAGCCGACCCTTGATTGGAATCATGATGCCGTCTGGGAGGAAAATCATATTGTTCTGACAGCCGCCGGAATCGGAGAGGATGAAGACGTGATCCTTACGGCGAGATTCGCGGCTGACAGCCTGACGCAGGTAGCTCCCGAGTGGCAGGTACAAAAAGAACGAGTAGCAGCAGCTACAGCACGGGGCTTGCCGATTGGCTTTGCAGCGGGTATTGCAACGTTGATCCTGGGCGGTCTGGGACTCCTCACATATACCCGTGCCAATGGAAGAGACTTAAACCTAAGCACGATTACCTCCACCGCAAGTCCGCCTTCTGATATCTCTCCAGCTGTTGTTGGCAGCCTGACCGGGCAAAAGCATAACGTCATGGGGGCAATCTTTGACCTGGCTCAGCGTGGGGTATTGGAAATACGAGAAGAAGAAGGTTCCTGGGGAACGAAGAGTTATTCCCTGATTCGTAAGGACCAGACCGTCGCGTTGAATCCCTACGAACAGGGTCTGTTGGCTGCCCTGTTCAAGCCTGGCGAAGCACGCGTAAAGATGAGCGAGATCGCCCACAGGCTGGCAGCAAAGAGCCAGTTCTTCAGCGAACCGTTGGAAGAGGAACTCATCCGGCGCGGCTGGCTCGACCCGGAGCGCAAACAAAACCGAACACGGTTATTGATGGTCGGATTTCTGATGCTCGTCCTTGGGCTGGCTGGTTTTGTTTTTAGCCTGGTCATCGGAGGAATGAGTTTGGAGAGCGGTACAGGCATGGTGATTCCAGTTTCTATCGCAGCCGGCATCGGCGCGGGCTTGTTCGTTGTGTCCATTCTGTTGTTGATCTATGCCGGCATGTATTCCGTTCTCACTCCCTCGGGTGAAGAACAGGCTGCCCGCTGGAAAGGTTTTGCCGCATACCTCAAGCAGGTGAGCAAAGGCAGAGAACCTGCCATCCGTCCCGATTACTTCGAGCGTTATCTGGGGTACGCGGCAGTCTTTGGCCTCGGAGCGAACTGGGCGAAATACTTCCAAAAGCTTGGCGGTGTTCCATTGCCGGTTTGGTTCCACGCGCTGGCAGGCAACAATGCCAACTTCGGCGCGTTTGTTGCAGTCATGGCTGCTTCTGATTCAACCGGCGCGAGCACCGGTGGAGGGGGAGCAGGGGCAGGTGCATCTGGTGGAGGCTCCAGTGGAGCCGGGTAAGTGCGGCGCGACGTAAGTTCCCGGCACCGGTGTGTTGGTCATGTGCGGCAGACCTCGGCTATCGCAGCCGAGGTCTGCCATGTATAATAATTGCGAAAGGCTATTCCGCTCACGTTTTCTTCATGCGCCTCCCACAGGAATAGTGGAGAGCTTGACCAGAGCCTCTTTGGGATTGCATTTCTTTTATGAATCGATTCAAGGTGCTTGGCCTCGTATTCCGACGGCTCTCGACCTCCCAGATTACTCTCTGGGGTCTGGCGCTGCTCCTCTCGGTTGGACTATTTTTCAGTGTACGTGCTCTTACCATTTGCTGGCAACTGACGGCTCTCCCGGGTCTTCCCTCTGCTAGTTGTGCTGAAGAAGCAGTCAGCCCTATTGAAACACCAGTCGTAGAGAAAGATCGAAACATTCCTACCACGACAGCAACTGTTGAGTTGCCAATTACGGAGGACATAGAGTATCCGACCTGGGATGGCGGCAGCCGGATAAACATCCTGTTTGTAGGTCTGCGCGGGGGCGAGCCCACTGAGGCAGATTGCCCGTTTTGTACCGATACGCTCATCCTGTTGACCGTCGATCCACTCACAAATACAGCCGGGATGCTGTCCATCCCACGCGACATGTGGGTAAACATCCCTGGCTTCGGTTATAGTCGTATCAACACAGCCTGGACGCTTGGCAGAAGGTCCAGGTTTCCCGGAGGAGGTCCGAACCTGACGATGAAGACGGTCTCTCACTTTGTGGGTGTCCCGGTCGACTATTACGTACAGGTGGATTTCGATGCATTTGTGGATATGATTGACTTGATCGGCGGTGTCGACGTCTACAACGATCAAACCATCGTGCTCGATCCCATGGCGCATGGCAAGGACTTTCCAAAGGTTAAAGTAACCTGCTGTGGGATGAGGCATCTGAATGGGAGGGTAGCCCTTGCGTATGCCCGGTGCCGGCATATCGAACAGGGCTGTATCGATGGTGATATCGGTCGCGCCAAACGTCAACAGCAGGTGATCTTTGGGATCCGGGACAAGGTGTTGGATCCGGAAAATTTCCCGGTGCTACTGGCGCAGGCACCTCAACTCTACAGCACCTTTTCTTCAGGTATTCGCACAAATCTCGCCCTGGAAGATGCCATTAAACTGGCAGTGCTTGTGAGAGATGTTCCCATGGAGAATATCAAGAACGGGGTTATCGATCAAAGCATGGTGTCCTTTGGGAATGTTGTGCTGGGTGGACAAAATGCAAGTGTTATGAAGCCCCTTCCAGATAAGATCCGCGTTCTGCGCGACGAGATCTTTACCGCAAGCGGTCCACTCGATGCGTTGGCACAGGGTGACCTCCTCTCTCTGATGCAGGCAGATGACGCTCGTGTCCGTGTGTTGAACGGGACTTCTACAACGCAGCTTGAAGCACGTACGGCAAGATATTTGTCACAGCAGGATATGTTGGTTACAGAGGTGGGCGAGACAAAGGCACAAAGCCGGACAACGGTTATTCTCTACTCGCCCAAGCTTTATACCCTGCGTTTCCTGGTTAATCTCTTCGAGATTACCAGAAGTCCACAAATCATCATCAGCCCGGACCCCTCGGAAAGGGTGGACATCGAGGTACGGCTGGGCGATGATTGGGTAGATAGACTTCCACCCGGTTATTAGTTTGATTGGCGTGGAGGCAGCGTGAAGCTGTCCAGACCTACTTTTGCGCCATGTGGATTAGGGTGTTGGCAATGTCCGGCTCCAGCCCTTTACCGATTAACCTCGCCTTGGCTTCAAGAGGAGAGATGCCATTTAGCAATTCCTGGCGCGTGGCATCCACCAGCCTAAACATGCTCTGTTTACGCGGCTCCAGGACGCCGGGGTCAAAGTGGCGTTTGCAGCCTCGGCACTTCAGAAACTCGCTGATCTTCTGCTGTTCAATTATAGGAAAATAAAGCACAAC
>JAICQC010000350.1 GCA_025938055.1 Anaerolineales bacterium
AAATCCGTCAGATGACGCTTTCCGACACGCTCCGCGACACGGATGGGACACGCGGCATCCGTAAACTAGGGTCAAGTTCAACCAATTCAGAAGGAGAAAAAAATGAACAAGCTTTTCAAAACCCTCAGTTTGCTCGCGGTGATCGCAGTCTTTGCCACCGCCTGCATTCCACAAATCGTGGACGTTGCGCAGGCTGCTCCGTCAGCCGCCAGTTACCAGGCGATCCTTGGCAAGCCTGTGAACAATAAGGATGTTGCCGAGTTTATTAAGAGCAACGACTGCACGCAGTCCGGACCCTACCAGCTCTGCCGGCCTGCCGGGCTCGCTCTCTGGAGCGATGCAGATCAGATCGTCCAAACGGCGTATCTGTACGTCCGCAGCGCAGATGGCTTTTCAGCCTACGCAGGGGAATTGCCCGCCGGGCTGGCACCAAACGACACGATGGCGAGCGTGGAAGTGAAGCTGGGCCAGCCCCGCGAACAACATGCTCCGCAGGCTGGATGGGAGCCCGGCTTGCCCGATAAACAGCTCTTCCCCGATCACATCCACTATTGGGCAGTCTACGAACGCTTCGCTCTGACGGTGATCTACAACTCACCCTCGGCGAACGACAGGAATGCAACCATCCACGCTATTCTCGTCAACCGATAATCTGTAAAAGGAGCCATCCCAGCCATGGTTGGGATGGCTTCGCTATAATCCAGGATATTGAATCACGAAGGAGATAAACCATGACAAAATATCGCAATGCACTGCCACAACTTGCCGACGGTCTTTTCCTGACCGATGGCGGTATCGAGACCACCCTCATCTTCCACGAGGGACTGGAACTGCCAGGCTTCGCGGCGTTTGACTTGTTACAGACACAGGAGGGAGAGGCGGCTCTCCAGAAGTATTTCTGCACCTACGCAGAGCTTGCGAAGAAGTTCGGGACTGGGCTGATCCTTGAAAGCGCGACCTGGCGCTCCAACCTCGATTGGGGTGCACGGCTAGGCTACTCCCAGCAGGCGCTCGCAGATGCCAATAGGAAAGCAATCCGCCTGCTCGAAGACATCAGACAGGCGTACGAAACGGAAGAGACCCCTGTGGTCATCAGTGGATGTCTCGGTCCGCGCGGCGACGGCTATATCCCCGATAATGCCATGTCCATGCAGGAAGCGGAAGCTTATCATCGCGAACAGATCGAAACGTTTGCAGAATCCGCTGTTGATCTCGTAACCGCCATCACTATGAACTATGTGGAAGAGGCGATCGGTATCGCTCGCGCGGCGCAAAAAACGAAGGTGCCAGCCGTCATTTCCTTCACTGTGGAAACGGATGGCAATCTACCGACCGGGCAAACATTAAAGTCTGCAATCGAGCAGGTGGATGAAGCTACCTCTGGCTATCCCACCTACTATATGATCAACTGCGCCCACCCGACGCACTTCGAGCACATCTTGGCGGAGGGGGGAACGTGGCTGGAGAGAATCCGCGGCATCCGTGCGAATGCTTCTCATCTCAGCCATGCAGAACTGAACGAAGCTCCTGATCTCGATATCGGCAACCCCGTTGAACTCGGAAAGCAATACGCCCGTCTCAAAAAGCGTCTTTCACAGCTCAACGTTATGGGCGGCTGCTGCGGCACCGACCACCGCCACCTGGAACAGATCGCGCAAGCCTGTCTGCCGTTATTTGCAGAGAAGATATAACGGGTACTCCATTACAAAAGACCGAGAGCTGAGGTTCTCGGTCTTTGTTTATTGCCATGCCGCATCCAGTGCCCGCAGCCGATGAATAAAGTAGATCGCTAGTCCTAGGAGCAGAAGTGCATTTGCCTGATGGATCAGCGCCGCCGTAATATTCACGTGAGATAAAACAGTTAGAACACCAAGCGTGATCTGTAGAGCCACAGCACCCGTCAGCCACAACAACCCGGTCAAAATCTCGCGAGGATAGTTTTGCTTCTTCGCAACAAGGTAGATGACAGGCACAGCAATTAATCCCACGAACGCAAACCAGCGATGGATGAACACAATCGTCTGCGGTACTTCAAACAGATTGATCCATGAGTTAAAGAGGTTTGGTGGGATCAACCTGCCAAGCATCAGGGGCCAGGTATCTGACACGTGCCCCGCCTTCAGTCCAGCGGTCATGCCGCCGTAAGTGATTTGGATGATGAGCAAGATAAAAGAAAGTAAAGCAAGCCTGGATGACAGAGACCATTTTGCTCGTTTATTTGGAAAGCCGAATCTGTGTCCCAGCGCAGTCCATAGAGCGAGACCGAATAACGCCAGTGCGAGGAGCAAATGGATCGTCAGGTTGAAATGGCTGACAGACGGTCGGTCCACCAGCCCGCTGGCGACCATGATCCAGCCGGCGAATGCCTGGGCGATGAAAAGCATTCCCATCACGAAGTAAATGCCAAAGTCTCTGAGCGGGATCGCTTTTGTGAACAGGAAGTAGAAAACAGGGATGGCATACACCAGACCTGCCAGGCGGGCGATGAAGCGGTGGAACCATTCGATGTAGAAGATGTATTTGTATTCTTCCAGTGTCATATTGAAATTGATCTGCTGGAATTCGGGCGTCGCCTGGTATTTGACAAACTCATCCTGCCAGGCTTGCTCGCCGATCGGTGGAAGCGTCCCGCTGATCGGGTTCCACTCGGTGATCGAAAGCCCCGAGCGTGTGAGGCGGACAAATCCCCCAAAGACAACCAGAAACGCCACGATGAAGGCAAAGATATTCAACCAGTTCCCGACACACCTGTCCTGGCGGGCATTTGGGACTGTAGTCATCACGGCGCGGTTCTGCAAAGTGCCGGCGTTTTCCCGGCGCGTGTCAGGCATCTTGTATTCTCCAGAAAATAGCACTTCAATAAAAAACCCGTCACCACCCAAAGCCGGTGACGGGTCATTGTTTATCCTGATTGCAGCTGCATCAACAACTGGCGATACTGCTCTGCATTCGGTGGACCCATCAAAAGGATCTGGTTGATCACCACCATCGCCTCTTCCTTTTGCCCGGCACTTAGCATTGACTCGGCGAGCGAATCGAGCTGCGCTACCGCGTCGTCCATCCTGCCCGCCTGCTGATAGAGCTGCGCCAGGGCGCGGCGCAGGACGACATCGTTGGGACGTTCCACCAGCAGTTCTTCCACGAACTTCACCCCCTCCTCACTGCGGCCGTGAGTCTGCAAATACGTGAGATAACTTTCGATTTCGGCATTTGCCTGGGCAGGCTGGTTCAACCGCAGGCTGAGCTCGATCAGGTTCTTTCGCACGCCTTCGTCGTCGGGGCGCAGGGTACGGATCTGTTCGTAGACGCGGATCGCCTGCTTCCAGTCCAGTCTTTGCATATCGATATCAGCCATGCGCTGGAGGATGTGGATGTTCCAATTGCGGTCCGCGTTGGCTTGTTGGACGACTCGCAGCGCGGTCGTGTAGGTCTTGCGCGCCATATCGAGTTCGGCGAGACGGTAGTATGTGTCCGCCAGTTCAAGGTATTCACGGATGGCATCGTCCACCTGTCCGCGCGCCACAAGTTGGTCGATCAATTTTGAACGCGCGACCATGTCCATGGGCGCGAGCTGGATGACTCGCCGCAGCAGCTTGGCTGCCTGGGCGGCTTCGCCGCGCACGCTATAGGCTTGTGCGATGGTGTTGAACTTTGCAATGGCTTCTTCGGTATGGTTCTCGCGGATCAGAAGCTCACCCATCAGGGTGTGAAGGGGCAGATAGGTCGGGGCATACGTCAGGGCGTGGAAGGCTTCTTCCATCGCGGAACGCAGCTGCCCGGCGCGTGCCAGGTGGTGGACGTGGCTGATCGCCTCGAGGACCTGACTCGACTGCGCCTGCAGAATTACTTCCGCGAGCGGCATCGGCATATCACCATCCTGCGACTTCGGCATTTGCTCGCGCGCTCTGTGCAGGTGATCGCGCCAGTGCTTGCGCATGAGCATCTCGTTGACATTGTCGCACAGGCGCTTTAGTGCGACTTCATCGTTTTCCGTTGCCTGCGCCTCGATGAGCGGCTCATACATCTGGCGGATCTCATCAGACTGTTCTGCCGGGACGATCGTCGAGTCTGCCAGTTTCAGGGCTTCGAGATAGTCCTGTGAGGCAGCTCCTAGCCGCCCCAATTTCTGGTTGACCTGTCCCATCAGCAGGCGCGCCGCGAGCCCAAAGTCCTTGTGTTTGACGGCGTGCTGCAAATGCCTCACTGCCGACTCCAGCCGATCACCATTGGAACGGAGCAAGCCCAGATCAAAATAAAGTGCGGGGTGGTTGAAGCCGGCTTCGAGCGCGTGCTCCAGTTCTTCGGCAGCCTGATTTTCATTGTTCTTCGTCTGTGCGTCGATCGCCTGCCCAAGATGCAGGACGACCTTGGTCTGCTCAGACTGTTGCATGGAAAGCTGCCCCGTGCCGCGCATGAGCGCCTGCAAGCCGCGGCGCGCCTGCACAGCCTGGCCGTCGTCGGTGGTGTATTCGAAGAGAATCTCTGCCAGGCGGGTGAGCGCTTTCTGACGCGCCTCCGCGATCGGGTCCAGGCCTGAGTCGGTTTCCCGCTTGGGCTGGTCAAGTTGCTTCACCTGCGCCATTGCAATTGGACCGGTCCCACCTTTCGGTCGCAGGGGTTTCGGGAGCAACTGCCCGGCGCGCAGGATCGCCATTGCCTGCTTTGCCTCGTCACTTTCGGGCATGATTTGTTGTGCCTTCTTGACGAGCTCGGCAGTCTTCTGGATGTTGCCCGTGCGCTGGACAAGACTTGCAACCGCAAGGAATTCAGCCACAGCCTGAGGCTTGTGACCGAGACGCTCATGAGCAAGGGCGAGGCGCGAATGCGCCATCACATGATCGGGATCGAGCATGGTGACCCGCACCCAGTTCTCCATGGCTTTATCCACATCGCGCTGGTTGAGGAAAAGCTCCGCGGCTCTCAAGGCGGCATCGATCGCTTCCTTAAGATGCCCCGTACGCTCGAGCAGTTGCGCAAGTTTTTCCATAGGGCTTGGGTCCTGGTGCGACACCTGCGCGGCGCGCTTATAGATCTGCAGGGCTTCCTCGTAATTACCCTGCTGGAAGAGCGCCAGCCCGAGGCTGTTGA
>JAICQC010000404.1 GCA_025938055.1 Anaerolineales bacterium
AAGATTTACCACTTCGATTCCGCCGCCGTCCCGGACCTGGGACTCGGCGAACATGTAATTGTAGACACTTCGCGCGGCAGGCATCTGGGCGAGGTCGTTCAACTCGTCAAGGAAGTCCCTGCGAAGCCGGAAGGCGGCTGGAGGTCTGTGGAACGACGCGCCACCCCGCGCGACCTTCTACTTCTCCAGTCCTGGCAGTCCCGGCAGACCGAAGCCATGATCAATTGCCGCGCCCGCGCCTCCGAGCTTGGGTTGCGCGAGGTCAAGATCGTCGCCGCGGAATACAACTATGACGGCTCGCGTCTCGCATTCCTCTTCAGTACGGAAGGCGAGGAAAAGGTCGATCTAAAGTCCCTCAAAAGGGACATGCACGAGATCTACCCGAACACGCATATCGAGATGCGCCAGATCGGTCCGCGCGACGTGGCAAAGATCATCGGCGGCATGGGCGCCTGCGGGCTCGAAACACGCTGCTGCTCCAAGTTCCTGACGGACTTTTCGCCCATCTCCATCAAGATGGCGAAGGAACAGGGTATCTCTCTCACGCCCAATGAGATCACCGGCATGTGCGGGCGCCTGCGCTGCTGCCTGATCTATGAATACGAGCAATACGTGGAAGCCCGCAAGCAGCTGCCCAAGCGTAATAAGCGCGTGATCACCCCCAAGGGCGAAGGGAAGGTCGTGGATGTTCTGCCGATGTCCAATAAAGTCATCGTGCTGCTGGAAGGTGAAGAGGGAAAACGCTTCACCGAAACATTCGACCACGTCGACCTCCAGCCCTGGGACGAACTCGAAGCATTGCGCCGAAAATCCGCAGCGCCGTGCGACCGTCACGAAGGCGGCGGCTGCACCTGCGGAAAAAGCAAAGGTCGCAAGAACTAGCCGATCCCTGAGAATGCACCGCCTTTCGGTGCTCTGCGTCTTTCTCGTTGGAAGGCTCCCTGACGCAGCGCGGTCGTCCTCAGCCACACTTAAACCGTGGAAGCTGATACATGCTACCCTCAGACACCTGGGAATCTCCTCAAAATATCCTCGTCATCCTCGCCCACCCGGACGACCCGGAGTTTTTCTGCGGCGCGACTCTCGCGCGCTGGGCACGCGCCGGACATCACATCACCTACCAACTGCTCACCTGCGGTGATAAGGGCTTCAACAACTCCACCCCCGCGGACATGACGCCTGACGCGCTGTGCGCCATCCGTTATGAAGAGCAAGTCGCCGCGGCAAAGGTCATCGGTGTGGACGACATCCATTTTGCGGACTGCCCCGACGGCTACCTCGTCCCGGATATCAATCTGCGCCGCGACATCGTCCGCATCATCCGCAAGTTCAAGCCGGATGTTCTCGTCACCTGCGATCCACAGACGCTGTTCGCCACATATGGCATCAATCACCCCGACCATCGCGCCGCCGGGCAAGCCGTGCTCGACGCGGTCTTTCCGGCAGCAGGCAACGCGGTCTTCTTTCCCGAATTGTTGATCGAAGGACACCTGCCTCACATGCCCAGGGAAGTCTGGTGTTCCCTGACGATGCAGCCGAATGTGGTGCTGGATATTACGGATATGTGGCAAATCAAACTCGAAGCGCTGCTTCATCACAAAACACAGATCGGCGAGGTGGATACGTTCATCGAACGCATGAAATCCCGCCGCACAGAAGACAGCACAGACGAGAACCCCCGGTACGAAGAAAAATTCCGTGTCGTGAAGTATGGTTAAGCTGTCTCGCGCCGAGGGATCACTCACCAGTCGATAGCGATCCCAAAAGGAGACTGTGATAAACAGCACGACTCTACGTTTCATCAACGCTCTCATTCTGATCGTATTTTGCATTCTGGGTCTCACAGGCTTATATGGCCTGGTGTGGCCCCATCCATCTTCCTTCTTTGAAATTCATCGCATCGCTGGCTGGGCGCTGATCGTGCTCATCCCGTGGAAAGGCGCGATTGCCCTGCGCTCCCTGAGCCGCGGGCTGAACAAACGCGCGAGCCGCACCCTGGCTCTGTTTGTCTCGATCCTGCTGACACTGGCTACCGTCATGATCCTGCTGCTCGGGTTGATGTGGACCTGGCAGATCGGTCCCTATTATGTTTGGATCGGAAATTATGCCTATTCCGGCATCGGCTGGCACTGGGGTATCGCGCTCGGTCTGGCGCCGTTGTTCATTATTCACGTCTGGCAGCGTTGGCCCCGCCCGAAAAAGGTCGATTTCACCGGTCGCCGTCAGGCGCTCAAGCTGATTGGCTTCAGCGCCGCCGCGCTCGCCACCTGGGGCGCCGCCGAGAGCTTCGCCAGAGTCCTCGAAACGACGAGAGCACAGCGCCGCTTCACCGGCTCGCGTGAAGACGGCTCGTTCACCGGGCTGGACTATCCCGTCACCAGCGCCGCGGACCAGGGCTTGATCCGGCTCGATCCCGCCACGTGGACATTGACAGTAAAGGGCGCCGTCCAGAACCCGATAACACTCAACTACAGCGAGATGCTCGCCCTGTCCACATCTGAACTGACCGCCACCCTGGACTGCACGGGCGGCTGGTATTCCACACAGATCTGGCAGGGAGTCTGGCTGAAGGACTTGCTGGCACAGGCAGGTGTCAGAGGCGAGAAGATTCGCGTTGCGCTGATCGACGTTTCAGGATATACCGCGCACTACACTCCGGTAGAAGTTCCCGAGATCTTGCTGGCGACCCGCGTGGGTGAGCAAACGCTGGACCACTGGCATGGGTATCCCTTACGAGCCGTTGTCCCGTCACGGCGAGGCTGGCACTGGGTAAAATGGTTGACAGAGATCGAAGTGATGGAACTGACTTAGAGCATGAACATCGTCAACGTAGGCTACGACTCAACCAACTATTACATCCTCGAAGCCAGAGATGGGAAATTAATGGTGGATTGCGGCTGGCCCGGCACGCTTCCCAAATGCATGGCAGAACTCAAACGAAAAGGGATCGCCTTCAAAGAGATCAAGTATCTTTTCGTCACGCATTTCCATCCTGACCACGCCGGTCTCACACAGGAACTGAAGAACCAGGGTATCAGGTTTATCTTGTTGGAATGTCAGGCAGATTTCATCGCGCCGTTTGCAGAATTTTTCAAAGGAAAGAATCTCCCTTACGTGCCGATCGCACAGGACAATACTACGGTTCTGAGAATTGAGGACAGCCGAAAATTTCTTGCCGGCCTTGGAATCAACGGAGAGTTCATCCACACACCGGGGCACAGCGACGACAGCGTGACTCTCATCCTCGATGAGGGCTGCGCCTTTACCGGAGATCTGCATCCCAGCTTCATGGGCATAGACGATCCACAGACCCGTGCAAGCTGGGATAAAATCCAACAACACAAAATCACGAGAATATTTCCCGGTCACGGCAGCGCAGCATCCCAATCTCCAGTCTCCAATCGCTAATTACGATTTACTAATTACTAACAACGAATCACTCGTCATCGAAAGGTATACCGCATGCCAGACTTCCTCGCCCAAGCCCAAGAACTCTTCCCCTACACCCAATCGCTGCGCCGCGACTTTCACATGCACCCCGAGCTCGGCTTCCGTGAGATCCGCACAGGCGGGATCGTTGCAAGGGAGCTTGAAGCGCTTGGCATCGAGGTGACGAAGGGAGTCGGTAAAACGGGTGTCGTCGGTCTGCTCGAAGGCGGACGTCCCGGTCCCACATTGTTGCTGCGCTTCGACATGGACGCCCTCCCCATCACCGAAGAGACAGGCGCCGAATATGCCTCGCACAACGCGGGCGTGATGCACGCCTGTGGCCACGACGGCCATACCGCGATTGGTCTCACGGTTGCGAAAATTCTTCATGCGCACCGCGACGAATTGAGCGGCACGATCAAGTTTTGTTTCCAGCCCTCCGAGGAAGGCACAAGCGGCGAAGACGTGGGCGGCGCGCAGATGATGATGCGCGATGGCGTGCTGGATGCTCCCAAAGTGGATATGAGCCTCTCGCTCCACCTTTGGAACGAGAAACCGTTTGGCTGGGTGGGCGTCACGAAAGGTCCCGTCATGGCAGGCGGAGACCTCTTTACGGTCCGCATTGTGGGCAGAGGCGGGCACGGCGCGATCCCGGATGCCGCGGTGGACCCGATCGCTGCCGCGGCGCAGATCGTCAATGCCCTGCAGACGATCGTCGCCCGCAATGTGGCTCCGCTGGAGACCGCAGTCGTCAGCGTGACCAGCATCCATGGCGGGACGGCATTCAACATCATTCCGCCGGAGGTCGAGCTGATGGGGACGCTGCGTACCTTCGATGAGGGG
>JAICQC010000444.1 GCA_025938055.1 Anaerolineales bacterium
AATATCTTGAACAGGATCTCCATATGTTTCGCCGCCCGCTGGACAGTCATGAGGGGCTGGGTTTTGCCATCCAGGCAGTCCAGGAAGTGTGTGGTCAGAGCGAGACTGTCATCGGGAGCATCGGTCATATCGACCGTGAGTGTTTCCTTATGCGGTTCGCCATTCTCCGTATAAAAGAATTCAACTTCATTCGGATCCCAGGCAGGGAATTGAAAACGCAATCCGCCCTGCGTACCGTAAATACGCGTCTCGTTGGGCGTTTCGGTATGGACTCCGGCGCCGCGCTCGTAGTAATAGGTGAGTCCTGTATCGAACTCCAGCCAGGCTGCCCCATGCTGTTCCACGTCGCTGAACTCGACAAGATTGCTCACGTTACGCAAGTCGTTGCGGCTGAAACTGCGTAAGGACTTCAACCGCGGCACGTCATCAAGCAGACCAAGATGGAACGAGAGATCATAGACTCCCCAATCCACGAACGGTCCGCCGCCTGCCAGCTTTTTATTCATCGCCCAGGCGCCGTTTGGATTCCATTCGATGAATGTGCCGCGCGATAAATGATTGTGATGGATATGATAGATCTCGCCCAGTTTCCCGCTGTCGATGATTGATTTGATGAACTGGAATTTGCGTGTCAGCCGCGTGTGGCGGCAGGATGCCTCCAGTACGATACGATCCGGCGTTCTTTCCATCGCGGATACCATCCGCCTGACGCTTTCGAGCGTCTCTGCCATGGGCTTCTCGAGTAACACATGCTTTCCTGCCACGAGCGCGGCAGCTAATTGTTCTGCGTGCAGATAAGGCGGCGTGGCGATGATGACCGCGCCCACAGTAGGATCAGCCAAGATTTCTTGATAATCCAGCGTCCACCTATTAACACCAAATTCTTCCGCGGCGGACCTGGTCGTCGCTTCACTGGCGCTGTTGACCCAGGTGATGTTCGCGCGCTCGTCCTGCTGAAGGCAGCGCATCAATACCTTGCCATACATCCCTGCGCCGATGATTCCAAGGTTGTAGTTTGTCATGTCGGCTCCTATAAAAAGACCTTCGAGCCTTACAACTCGAAGGTCTTGTGTACTTATATACCTGTCTACCTATTTACCAAGCTTTTTCCTGAATGCTTCCGTCAACGCCGGGACGATCTCAAAAAGATCGCCCACGATTCCGTAACGCGCAACCTTGAAGATCGGCGCATCGGCATCCTTATTCACCGCGATGACCGTCTTGGCAGCGCGTATACCCGCCAGATGCTGAATGGCGCCCGAAATCCCGCAGGCAATATATAGATCCGGCGCGACGACTTTCCCGGTCTGCCCGACCTGACTTGCGTATGGAATATAGCCTGCATCCACGGCTGCGCGTGAAGCACCCACTGCGCCGTCAAGTACGTTCGCCAGTTCGCCGATGAGCGCAAATCCCTGCTGGGCGCGCCAGAGCTCCGCCTGTTTCTCATCGAGCCCGGCTGGCGGCTGCAGGGACGGGTTGTTCGAGACGCCGCGCCCGCCGGAGACGATCACTCCTGCATTTCCCAGGTTCACCGCGCTTTCCGATGCGGAGTACCCAGCCACCTCGGTCAGTGCGTTGGCTTTCACTTCCACGTTCGTCGCTGCGCCAGTTTTGCTCGCGTCTGGTTCAGGTTTAGGGAAGGCGCGGGCACGGATGGTTGCCATCACTGGCTTGCTCGAGCAGGTGGTCTTCTCCAGCAGCTTGCCCTCGTAGATCGGGCGTGTAGCGACGATTGCGCTGAGCGAAGTCGAAGCGTCTCCGCTCGCTTCCAGACCGGTTACATCAGTCAGCACGCCTGTGTTCAGATCAATCGCGGACATGGCTGCCAGCTCGCGAGTCCGCGCGGTCGTTGGAAATAGAATCAAGTCCGGGCTTTGCGCCAAGGCCAGCGCCGAAAGTGTCGATGCATACGGTTCGGCGCGGTAGTCCGCGAGCGCGGGGTCATCTGTGGTGAAGACTTCATCTGCCCCATACTCGAACGCAGCTTTTGTGATCGCGCTTAATCGCGAGCCGAAGATAACTGCACTCGCGGTGCCCAGCGATTTCGCCAGCCCCAGTGCTTCCCACGAAGCGGGCTGGACGTCACCCTTGAAGTGGTCGATGTAGACAAGTGTTTTCATAGCACCTTCTCCGCCAGGAGCTTGTCTACGAGCGTTTCTGCGATGGCTTGGGGCGTGTCGCCGGTGATGATCTCGACCGCGGTCTCGCGGGCGGGCGGGTTCATCAACCCCGTGCGTTTGACCACCGCTTCAGGTGCACTGGCTCCCACGTCGCTCAGCGACCAGACCGGGATGTTCGCCTTCGATGCTTTGCGGATCCCCATGAACGATGGATAGCGCGGCTCGCCAATACTCTGCACGACGCTGACCACAGCAGGCAATTTCGCGTTGACGGTTTGCCTGCCCTCCTCGATCACACGCTCGACGGTCACACGCCCCTCCTCGACCTTGATCTGCCCCGCCAGCCCGAGCATAGGCCAGCCGAGGACGCGCGCCGTCTGCGCGGGGGTGATGCCCGCGCCGTTGTCGAGAGTCTGGCGCCCGAACACGACCATGTCCACGTCACCTAATTTCTGGATCGCCGCAGCCAGGATGCGCGCTGCGCCAACTGTATCCAGTTCATTGAGCGCGGGGTCCGCGACAAGGATGGCTTCATCCGCGCCCATAGCAAGGGCGTGCTTGAGCGCTTCCCGGGCGGATTCTGGTCCGATGCACAGCGCCGTGACCGTGCCGCCGCTGGCTTCCTTTTGCTGGAGCGCGCCTTCCACCGCGTATTCGTCGAACGGATTGATGACCAGCGGCGCGTCCCCCCACGAGACATTCCCGTTCTCGGCTTTGACCTTCGCCTCCGAGTCGGGCACTTGCTTGATACAGGCGATAATTTTCAAGTTACTCCTCCTATAAATATTTATGATTTTACTTTCGCTTCCGTCATTGCGAGGAGGGTATCTTCCCCGACGACACTCCTTGGCACCGCCCGCCACTGCGAAGCGTCCCCGAGCGTAGCGGAGTGGGAGGGCAGGTGAGCAATCTCATATTAGACTACGAGGGATTGCTCAGCCAGCAGACTCGCAAAGACGGAAACTCTTTGCAAAATTAAGCAAAGAACTCATTTGTAGTTAATTGTCTTTATCCCTGCCAGTATGCCTCATCGTACGCCGGAAGTTCACAGCGCAGCGGCTTGTCTATTCGCTCGCCCAGCGCATAGCCAGACTGAATCAGTGCCTGAATCTCCGAACTGCCTTCGTAGATCACCGCGCCCTTGGAATTGCGCAGGTAGCGTTCCACGTCAAATTCGTCGCTGAAGCCGTAGGCGCCGTGGATCTGAATCGCTTCGTTGGCGGCACTGAACGAGGCTTCTGTTGCGAACTTCTTCGCATAAGAAGTCTGGAGCGTATTACGCCTGCCCATGTTCTGCATCCAGCCGGATTACAGATAGAGTAGGCGGGCGATCTCGTGATCCTGAGCCATTTTGGCGATCTTCTCCTGTATGAGCTGGTGCTCGGCGATCGGCTTGCCAAAGGTCGTCCGTGCCTTCGCGTAGCTCACGCTCGCCTCCAGCGCGGCGCGGATGAGTCCGGTCGCGCCCGATGCGACGGTGTAGCGCCCATGGTCGAAGGCGCTCATCGTGATCTTAAAGCCCTCGCCCTCCTTACCGATGCGGTTCTCGGCGGGCACGCGCACATCCTGAAAGCTGATCCAACCCGTCGAGCCGGCGCGCACGCCCAGCTTCCCGTGGATATCGCCTCGCGTCACGCCGGGGCTGTGCAGGTCGACGATGAAGCAGGATAGCCCCTCCGAAGGCTTCTGGGCTAATGAGTTGGTTTTCACAGTAACC
>JAICQC010000160.1 GCA_025938055.1 Anaerolineales bacterium
CGTGCAATCGCCTGACGCAGTTCCTGCTCTGCGATTTCGGTCAAGGTCTTTTTCTCGGCTCGAGCGGATTTCAGCATCGGATATCCTCTCTAGTTGTAAGATGTCATGATGACTGATAGTACTAGCAATTAATTTAATTGTAAAGGTTTTTGTGTTCAACAAATGTTCTTAATTTGATAAATAAAGAATAGATGCTTACGATACCTCCCCTCGGTGCATGTTCTCATTACAGCCAGGTATGTGATCCGTTACCTGGGAAACGCAGCTGCTGAATATCTCACGTGACTTGTCATCCCTTAGCACCAGAGCAGGCATGCTTTACGGCTTGACCCATGTAACAATAACCCTATAATTGTGTGCAGAAACTGTAATCATTGATTCGGATCACAGATTCTTCAGCCGATTCACAGAGCAGGTGTCGAGGCTGACAATCCATCTACGCAACATTGGAGAATATTCATGGCTGAACATTTCTACGCTGATACGGTTGTGATTGGCGGTGGCACAGCGGGAGCGGCTGTGGCGGCGCGTCTGGTCCAGGGCACATCACAGTCTGTAATGTTGATCGAGTCAGGTCCGGACTACGGGGCGTTCGCCGAAGGGGGCTGGCCTCCTCAATTGTTGGATGCACGTAGTCTGCCGGGTGGTCATGACTGGGAGTATGTCAATGGCGCGAGCACGGGGCGTCCAGGACATTTGTTGGAGCGGGCGCGCGTGATTGGCGGCTGCTCCTCGCACAATGGTTGCGCGGCCATCTGGGGCAGCCGGGTTGACTACGATGGCTGGAAGTCATTGGGCAACGAAGGATGGGGCAGTGATGAACTGCTGCCATTTTTTAATCTCGCCAGTGAAACGTTGCGAGTAAAACGAATTTCATCCTCGGAAATCACACCGTGGCAACAAGCCTGTCTGGACACAGCTCCGAAAATCGGGATCCCACAAGTCGCTGATCTGAATGATCTGGATGAAGACATCGGCATGAGTACTTCACCTGTGAACATTGTCGACGGCGTGCGCTGGAACAGCGCCTTCGCTTATCTGGATCCGTTGCGCGGCAATGATTGCTTAACCATTCGGGGAGGAATGCAGGTAAATCGTTTGCGGCTGGAGGGCAGTCGTGTCATCGCGATTGAAGCCATTGGACCCGATGGACCTGTAACTGTCGATGCGGGGCGGGTGGTTGTGTGTGCCGGGACCTATGGCTCGCCCGCCATCTTGTTGCGCTCAGGCATTGGTCCCGATGCTGCGCTACGCGCCCTTGGCATTGAAACGAAACTTGATTTGGAGGTTGGCAGAAATCTGCAGGATCACCCGGCTGTCTATCTCAAATACAATGGCACACCGAAGCTTGTGGCTGCCATGCTGGACTTTGCTGCCAAAGGTGGTGTTCTCTTCTCTGAGCAGACCATTGCCAAGTTCCGCAGTAAGTATTGCAGTTCCGCTTATGATTTGCATCTATTTCCAGTTGGGGGTCAATTCACCGATACGGCAGATCAATGGGAGTTTTTACTGCCCGTGGCGAACATGGTTCCGCTCTCGCGCGGCAGTGTGCAATTGACAGGTACCGATCCGTTCGCCACCCTTAAAATTGACACTGCTTATCTCAGCGATCCTGAAGGGCGTGACCTTGCCATCCTCTGGAATGGAATTGAGATGGTGCGCGACTACGCCTGCAAGACGCCTCTGGCTGAATTGATTGGAGAGGAAATCGCGCCTACCGTTAATTACAAAACTCCTGAAGATGTTCAACGAGACAACTTGCATTATTTCCATCCGGTCGGGACTTGCAAGATGGGCCCAGAGTCTGACCCGACTGCGGTAGTCGACGCGCGTGGAAAAGTGCACGGCGTAGACAATCTGTTTGTCGCCGACGCGTCAATCATGCCGGTCGTGCCGCGTGCCAATACCAATATTCCAGCCCTGGTCGTGGGCGAACGCATTGCTGCATGGCTCGCCCAGGCATGACCCGGCTCGCCATCATTGCCGATGATCTTTCCAGCGCGACGGATTGTGGCGCGCAAGTGGTCCGCAGTAGTTTGTCGGTCGTGGTGCCACTGGGTGGATATTCGCTGCCTCCACAAGCACGGGCGGCTCAGGTGATCTCTGTTGATACCGCCAGCCGTAGTTTGCCCTCTGATCAGGCGTACGAAAAAGTCCGCGCGGCAGCGGGGCAATTGGTTGCCGAGGGTTGGACAGACTTTTACAAATCAGTGGATTCCACCTTGCGGGGCAATCTGGGGGCAGAGATAGAAGCCATTCTGGACCTTGTCAAACCAGATTGCGCTGTTATTGCAGCAGCTTTTCCTAAATACGGCCGCACAACCGTTGATGGCGTTCAATATCTTCACGGTCGTCCATTGCATGAGACGGAGTTTGGTACAGACCCCACTTCCCCGGTGAGGGATGCAAACATCGCCAGACGGCTGGCTCAACAGTCACGCCGCAAAGCCGGACTGTTGACACTCGATCAAGTGCGCTCTGGTCCAAAGCAATTAAAGAGCGCGGTCCGGCAACTGTTGGCTGAGGGTATCGAACTGGTGGTTGTGGATATTGCCGAGCAGGAAGATCTCAAACGAATTTGTCTCGGTCTTGCGCAGAGTGATCTACGGCTTGTCTGGGTTGGCTCAACTGGACTTGCAGAGTTCGTTCCTCTTGCGTTGGAAACCCTATCTACGTCTGAAACATCCTATCAGGATCACTCAATTGACTCCCGACCGGCTCTGGTGCTGGTTGGCAGCGCCTCCGAAACGACTCGCCAACAATTAGATTACGCCAAGACTCGCGGCGGTTTGAATCTCATCCATCTGGACTCAGCCGGGATGATTCAAGATGACATGACCGCTGCACATGAACTCGCACAAGCCAATGCAAAACTGCGCGCCGCGATCGACTCAGGACACGATGCTGCATTGGTGGTGCGGGCTTCACGCGATGAGATTGCAGCGACTCAAAAACTCGGAGCTACGCTGAATTTGTCGCCAGCGCAGGTCGCGCAACGAATCGTTGACGGGCTTGCACAGGCAGGCAGCAGCCTGATCCGCGGCGATTGCATCAGCGGAATCGTCGCGACAGGCGGCGACACCGCCAATGCCATATGCAATGCACTAGGAGTGGAAGCCCTCGAAATCCTGGGCGAGGTGGAAGCAGGTATCCCCATTATGCGACTCCTGGGTAAACAATCGCTGCCAATGGTCACGAAGGCTGGCGGCTTCGGCAGCCAGGCTGCCATAGGAGAAGCCCTGGTGAAGGTGAAACAGTATGTCTAATTTGGAAGATTTACCGATCGCGATCACGATGGGCGACCCGTGCGGCATTGGGCCCGAGATCATTGCGAAGTTGTACGCTGACGCGGCTTCATTGCCTCCAACCCTCATTCTGGGCGATGAGGCATTGATCAAGCGCGCGATTCGATTGCTGGGCTTATCGCTTGAAGTGCAAGTTATCGAGTCGCCGGAAGATTTGCAAGTTACGCCGAACACGATTCACGTCATCTCGATCAGCCGCCTGCCGGAAGATCTACATTTTGGAAAACTGGATGCACGGGCGGGCAAAGCTGCATTCGACTATATCAGGGCCGGAATTGCTCTTGCGCTGCAAAAAAGAATCAGGGCGGTGGTCACAGCCCCAATCAATAAGGAAGCTCTGCGGCTGGCGGACATTCACTATCCCGGGCACACGGAAATCCTGGCGGACTTCAGCGGGACAAAGGATTTTGCAATGATGTTGATGAACAATGACCTGCGCGTCATTCTTGTCACCATCCATGTTTCGCTGCGAGGGGCAATTTCGCAGCTGACGATTGAACGTGAGTTAATGACCATACGGCTGGCGCACCAGGCGATGACTCAATTAGGAATCGCTCGACCTCGAATCGCAGTGGCGGGTTTAAACCCTCACGCAGGTGAGCATGGTCTCTTTGGCCCTGAGGATGAGGAGATCATCAAGCCAGCGATTCAGCAAGCGGAAGCGGAAGGCATCGAGGTGAGTGGTCCATGGCCGGGAGACACCGTATTCATGCATGCCCGGCAGGGACGGTTCGATATCGTGGTAGCCCAGTATCACGATCAGGGACTAATTCCCGTAAAGTATTTGGGCGTGGATGAGGGAGTCAACATCACGGTCGGTTTGCCCTTCGTTCGCACGAGTGTCGATCACGGCACGGCATTTGACATTGCTGGAACCGGGAAAGCCAGTCACGCCAGCTTGCGGGTTGCTGTAGAGCAGGCAGCATTGCTAACTCATGCCCAATCCGTTATGTAGACGTTGCTAGTGCCGCTTTGATTGGACGTGAACACCACCTGTCGTCCATCAGGCGTGAACGATGGATGCGGATGGCAGCGTTGATCATCACCGAATCGATAGGAGTCGTGGCGGCACAAGACATCAAATACCTGACGACCATCCATAAGTTGGACTTTGGAAATACAGCCAGGTTGGGCTTCGCCGTCCGTGACCATCGTTGTGCCATCGGGATGTAAATTGTAGTGAGCATACGCGCGGCCAGGCGTGTTGTGATGGAACTTGTGATACTGCGTGCCGTCGGGCGAGCACCAGCCGCAGAAGCCGCTGGACTCATCGGTCTCTGAGCCACCGTGAAAACACACGCGCTGCCCATCGGCGCTCCAAAATTCATGCTGATACCATTCATCCTCGCCCTGACCCAGAAGCGGCACAAAGTGACCCGTCCCCGCGTTCAACAACCACATGCGGTCGGGGAGGCGGCTGTATTCGTGACAGAACAAAATGAGATCAGGGTCATAGGGATTGATCAGAACATGATTGATCCAGAACTTCTCCTGCCGCAGGATTTCCTCGGCGCGGCCGGTGGCAGCATCAACGCGGATAATAGTGCTGGTGGTAGCATGGTAAAAAGGATCATCCACCGCAAAGGACTCTCCAGCATACGCCCGCCGTGAGCCTGCCAGAAACAGAGCTTCGTCCCAGGTGGCGAAGACCAGAGTTGTCCCATCCGCGTTGGCGTGCAAAATGGAGGGACGCCGATCTACGGGCAGGGTCAACAATTGCCGCGCCCGCAGACTTTCGATCTCGACCGCCCAGAGCTCAGGACCTTCAAAATAGAAAATTTCCCGACCACATGAGCCGATGGCAGCCAGACAAGCCCCGGCGCCGCGTACCGCTTCGGTGAAGGGCCAGTATTCGGCGCGGGTCGGACGGGTGTCGGTCATTTGAACGATCTCGCCTGATTCAAGCTGCAATCGAAACAGGTTGCTTAAGCCGGTGCGTTCGGAGAAGAAAATCAGATAGCGCCCATCAGGCGTGACAGAGGGATTGTAAAAGTAGAGGTGATAATCTTCAGCAAGTGAGTCCGTCAGTTGTGTGACCTGTCGGCCCGTTTGTGAATCGCGATAAGATCGTCGTTCCGAAGGATAACGCGTACCAACAGTCACACGGGCTCCTATTGCTGAAGGAACTGTCGGTAATGGGTTTCGCCCGGGATGCCAAGCTGCGAGATCACACCATCCCGTTCATATCGCTGTTGGCAGCGTTCCAGCGCTTGCGGATCGATGGTCACACCCAATCCGGGAGCATCGGGAATGGGA
This sequence comes from Anaerolineales bacterium, assembly GCA_025938055.1. Next base: position 5,562 of record JAICQC010000160.1, read on the forward strand.
ACGAGGTTGGCATGAGGTTGGATCAATTCGGAGGCCACATCGTCTGCATACCAGCGGAAGAGCGATTGCCCCGGCTGGGAAAGGTAAGGGATCGCGGCGGCAAGCTGCATGTACGCCGCGGTCCCCACCGCGGTCTCACCGCTGTAAAACCAGAAGCCAACGCCCATCAACTCGCAAGCCGAGATGAATTTCATCGTCTCGCGCAGACCGCCAAGAGTCATCACATTCAATACAAATGTGTCCGGCACGCCCAATTCCACAGCCAGACGCAGATCCGGGAGGTGGCTGGAAAATGGGATGGTACTGTGCTGACGGAGCTTCGCCATATCGTGAAACGTCGGCGCCGGATCTTCGATGTTGGCAATATCAAACGGCTCGAGGCGCCTCAATGCCCGGCGCGCCGTGTTGAGGGACCACGAATTGTTTGCATCCAGGCGCAGGGTGGCATCCGCGCCGATGGCGGCGCGCACTTCCTTCACCATCTCGATTTCGGTATCCAGATCCAGCACGCCCACTTTGCCTTCAAAGATCGTCGAGCCGTGTTTCTCGCGCATCCTGGCGCAGTAACGGGCTACTTCCAGCGGCGTGGACTCGCCCCGCTCGGTCGCGCTCGGCAGACGGAGGGCGAAATATTCCGAGAACCCAATCTCATGGCGCACCGGCCCGCCAAGCAGGGAATAGATCGGCAGGTTCAACACCTTGCCTTTGATATCCCACAGCGCCAATTCCAGACCGCCGAACGCTTTGACCGACCCAGAGTCGTGTGTATTGAGCAGCGTTCGGATTTCCGGGAGGCAGCGGCGGCAGCAGTCGTCGATGTTGGAGGGATCCACACCACGAAGCCGTGGCGCAAACTCGTGCGCCACGATATCAGCCTGCCCAACCGTTGCGACTTCTCCCCAGCCGACGATCCCAACATCGGTCTGAACCTCGACAATGCCTTTGGTGGCACCCAGATACACACCCGACGCCCATCGATAACCGGTGACGAGGGGAAGATTCACCTTGTGAACCAGGATGTCCGTGATATGCATGGGAGGGAATGTCTCTATGCTGGCTTGACGCCTTCGGTTGGGCGCATGCGGTTGAGCACTTCCAGCATCAGTTGCACATCGTCCCCCATCACAGCGTCCGCACCGAGCTCGATGCTAAAGACAAGGCTGGCTTCATCGGTGGTTGACCAGGCCCAAACGGCGATCTCGTTTTCATGCAGGGCGCGGACCACGTCGGCGGTCAGGACGGTGTATTGGTGCTGGAGTACCGGCGCGTCGAAAGCTTTCGCCTGCCGCACAGCCTCAGACGGATCAGCCGGGGCGTCATCGGGCAAACGCTCGGGGCTGAGGAGCAGTTCAGGGCATTTGGACTTTGCCAGCCGCAAACAGTCGTGATGGTAAGAGCTCAAGAAGGCTTTATCCAGCATATCGTGTTTTATGAACAATTCAGCGAGACCCAGAGCGATGCGGTCCGACTCATCACCGTCTGCGCCTTTCACTTCAAAACAGGACAAAATTCCGGCTTCCTTGTAGAGCAGCAGGGTCTTTTCGGCCAAAGGGGCTCGCACGCCGGCAAACTCCGGCTTGAACTTCCCGCCAGCGTCGAGCCGTTGAACTTCTTCCCATGTCGATGCACTGACGAGCCCGCTTCCGGTTGTCGTCCGGTCGAGGGTTGGGTCGTGCATCATCACCAGTTTTCCATCACGAGTGATGTTGACATCACACTCGATCGCTTCCACACCCAGTTCAATGGCTTTGCGATACGCCTCCAGCGTGTTTTCCGGGCAGGCAATCGAGTGCCCGCGGTGGGCAACGGACAGGGGGCGATACTCCCGAAGCCAGGGGTTAATTGACATGACTACATATCCTTTCAGAGGGGAATTAGGACTTGAGCGCTCCCTTGAGGGAGAGTTGGTCTGCAAAGTGGCAGGCTGCAAAATGCCCCGGTCGGTATTCTTTCCATTCAGGCGTGTCGCTCTTGCATACTGCCTGTGCATACGGGCAGCGCGGGTGAAAGTGACATCCGGTGGGCGGGTTGGCTGGGCTTGGGATTTCGCCCTCGAGGATGACCGGCTTCATTACCTCGTCCGGATCTAGCGCGGGGATGGCAGACATGAGCGCCTCGGTGTAGGGGTGCAGCGGCTGATAGAATAGGTCCTCGGTCGGCGCCACTTCCACCAGCCGTCCCAGATACATCACCGCCACCCGGTCACTGACATGCTCAACCACACTGAGGTCATGGGCGACGAACAAATACGTGAGACCAAGCTCCTTCTGCATATCCATTAATAGATTGAGAATTTGTGCCTGAATGGAAACGTCCAATGCCGAGACGGGTTCGTCGCAAACCACAAACTGGGGCTGGACAACCAATGCGCGCGCGATGCCGATGCGTTGGCGCTGGCCGCCACTGAAGGCATGCGGATAACGGCGGAGATGTTCCAGACTCAACTGGCAGCGCCGGGCAGTCTCACGTACGCGCTCATCCACCTCGTCGCCGTGTGCCACACCGCCTGCGATCAAAGGTTCTGCAATGATATCGCGTACTGTCATGCGCGGGTTCAGTGATGAGTAAGGGTCCTGAAAAATCATCTGGGCATGCCGTCGAAAGGCGCGTAGTTCGGTCGGGCTCAGCTGGGCGAGGTCAGTGGCGGGACCATCCTGAAGATGAAAAATGATCTCGCCCTCAGTCGGATTGAAAGCGCGCAGGATCGTCCTGCCTGCGGTCGTCTTCCCAGAGCCGCTCTCGCCCACCATTCCCAGGGTTTCGCCCTGGAGGATGTGAAGGTTGATGCCATCCACAGCCTTTACCGTCCCGGCGCCGCGACCCAGGAAACCGTGCCGCATCGGGAAATATTTTTTGAGGTTTTTTACTTCGAGCAGCACGCGGCGGTAATCATCCATTGGATTTCTCCGGTTCATACAAGAGGCAGCGCACTGAATGTTGATCGTCCAATTGCGTGAGATCCGGCATGTGAACCTCGCACCGTCCTGCCATCGCACGGCTGCAGCGAGGATGGAACGGGCATCCACTGGGTCGTTGGAAGGGACTGGGGATCGACCCTTCAATTGCGACCAGGCGTTGTCCCGCGGTCTTGCCCAGGCGCGGCACAGCCCGCAGGAGATCCACAGTGTAAGGGTGCTTCGGGTTGCGGAGGATCTCGCGCACCGGTCCATATTCAACCACTTGTCCGAGGTACATGATGGCGACGGTGTCAGCGATCTGCGCGATCACACCCAGATTGTGAGTGATAAACATGACAGCCATACCCAGGCGTTTTTGCAGCCCGCGCATCAGCTCGAGGATCTGCGCCTGGATGGTCACATCCAGAGCGGTTGTGGGTTCGTCCGCGATCAACAACGACGGATTACACGACAGAGCCATGGCGATCATCGCTCGCTGGCGCATTCCCCCCGAGAACTGATGGGGGAAATTATCCACCCGCTGCGCCGCGCCGGAGATTCCGACCAACCGCAGAAGTTCAATGGTCATCTCGCGCGCCTTAGCCTGCGTCACATTTTGGTGGAGCAAAATGGCTTCGCTGATCTGGTTGCCAATGGTGTGTACGGGCGAAAAGGAACTCATTGGCTCCTGGAAGATCATGGCAATATCCTTGCCCCGGATATTACGAATCTCAGACCCGGTGGGATTAAGGCGCGCCAGGTCAACGACCCCATTTCCATTGGCGCTCGATGGGCCGGAGGGGTGAAATAGGATTTGCCCGGTGTCGATACGCCCTGGAGGCGGGACAATGCGCAGGATAGAGTGCGCCGTGACAGATTTGCCACAGCCGCTCTCGCCGACAACACCCAGCACTTCGCCGCGCCGGATGGTCAGGTCGACGCCTTCCACCGCGCGGACGTTGCCCTCATCCAGAGGAAAGGATACCCGCAAGTCTTTGATTTCTAGTAGCACATTGTTATCCACGAGTCTCTGCCTTTAGCGGGAATAAGGATCGGCGGCATCGCGCATGCCGTCGCCGACAAAACTGAATGCCATAACGGATATGATCACGAATGCCACGGGTGTGAACAGCCACGGATACAGCGCGATCGCCTGGATGTTCTGCGCGTCCTGCAGCAGCACGCCCCATGAGATCACCGGCGCCCGCAAACCGAGCCCAATAAAGGA
>JAICQC010000311.1 GCA_025938055.1 Anaerolineales bacterium
AGAACCACAGCGCGTACGCGGCAATGCCGAATGCAATTGAGACATTGAATGATTTCTTTTCTCCACGCATAGGGATGTAAAAGATCTGGTCAGATAGATTGAGAAGCTCAGGGTCCACCCCGGTCACTTCATTGCCGACGATCACCACTTGCTGAGATCCGTAGGTTACGCTTTCAGCGTGACTAAATTCCACGGCGCGCGCATCCTCCTCCAGTGCGTACACCTTCCAACCTTCCGCCTTCAATCCTTTTACCAGACGAACGGCATCCTTGTGATAAGACCACGGGACCGACTCCTCCGCGCCGAGGGAGGTCTTGGTGACTGCTTCATTATCGGCGGTGGGCGTGATGCCGCACAGGTAGGCATGGGTGAAGCGGAAGCCATCCACGCTGCGCAGGATCGAGCCAACATTCCATGCCGAGCGGATATTATCGAGCAGGACGGCAAACATCTTTCCTCTTTCGTCTTTTGCCTCGTAGGGAGTTCTCGTTTCGTAACTCAACTCTCGTCTGACCACGACGCGCGTCTCTCCCATACAAGCAGGGCAGCGCACGCCAAAAGGATGACCCTCCACCAGCGGGTAACGGAGTCCGCATGAAGTGCAGGTCCTGATCTCGTAGGCGCTTACGGGCATATGGGGATTATACATGCTACAAGTTGCTCACATACCGGGTGGTTCCAGAGTTTATTGTTGAGAACGATCGGGAAGATTGGCGTAGCAGGGAATTTCCAGCCGTGGGATTGTTTCAAGATCTTTCAGACTTTTCCACAATGACGGGCGAACTCATTTTCAGCACCAACCATTTCAAAACCGAGCAGCTGCCATCACTTAACGCCAGATGAGATAAACATTCCCCAAAATCCACGCACATTATAATTATTTCATGTCACGGCGCGCAGTGTCGCTGGTCAGTGCTGTTGTCCTGGTTATTTTTGCAGCATTCGGCTCAGCTTCCACATCCCGGGCTGAACCAGAGGAGAAACCAGCTCTCGCAGGCTCACCCCTTGATCTGGTCAACGCGGTCAATGCACTGCGCGCCTCGCTTGGACTCCCACTCTACAGTATCAACCCAATCCTGATGGCAACCGCCCAAGCCCAGGCGGACTTCCTGGCGGTGACCGGCAGCATGACGCACTTCGGTCCAAACGGCATCGGTCTGACGGATCGGCTGCTCGCGGCAGGCTACCCGCTGGCGGGTGACCTCTCTCTTGGTGGTTTCCGATCCGAGAATATTACGGGCGGCGACGAAACAATGCCCCCCGAAGCGGCTGTGGATCGCTGGACTGGCGATGCGCCCCATCTCAACACGATGGCATCTCAAAACCTGACGGAGATCGGCGCCGGCGTGGCAATCAACAATGGCAGAGTCTATTACGTGATCGACTGCGCGCTCCCGACGACGAACGGGCTCCCGCAGATGGCGGGAGATCCAGGCGAAGCGGTATCTCCCGTACCGGAGATTGCAGCGATCATTTACCCGGTGACCCTCAGCACGCCTGATGCTGAAGGTCACCTTATCCATGAAGTAAAACCCGGACAAACCCTCTGGCAGATCGCGATTTCCTATGAAACAAAGATCGACGAGCTCAAGCGTCTGAATAACCTATTCGACAATAATATCTACCCCGGCAACAAGTTGCTGGTGAAGACCGGGTTGGTACTGCCAACCGTCTTACCAACGGAAACACCGGTGTCCACGCCGACAAGCCAGCCGACGCTCACGATCACTGCCCAAAATGTTGTGGCGACTTCAACGCCCATACGCGCATCACAGTCCGCACTCAAAAATGCAACGGTGATGAACGCCTTGATTGGCATTGTTATCCTGGCACTCCTGGGTGGGGGATTATTCACTTGGGCGGGAAGACCCAAGAAGGAATAGCGTCTATATCTTAATAGACGAACAAGCCCTTCCATGCTGAAAGGGCTTGTTTTTGTTATGCTACTGTCTACGGCAGCGTATATCTCAGGATGCGGTTATTGCCTGCATCTGTCACCCAGATGAATCCCTCAGGGTCAACGGCAACTCCGGCGGCAAGCCCGATCTCGTCCGGGCCCACACCGAAGTCTCCCCAGGTCCGCACAAATTCCCCGTTTTCCGTAAATTCGATAATACGATAACCTTCCGGGTCTGTGATGAATACATGCTTTTCTTCGCTCACGGCAATGAACGGTTTGTTCTCCAGGGATTGGCCGAACCAGGCATTGACGTCCCATTGCTGCAAGGGAACGTATAGCGTGCCGTCCTCATTCGGAATAAAAGACTGCACACGCTGGTTCCATGTGTCGGTCACATAGACGGTGCCATCGCCCGCCACAGCAACACCGACGGGCTCGTCGAACTGTCCGGGGTCGAGGCCGGCAGTGCCAAACTGGGTCAGGAAATTGCCATCTTCATCGAACACAGCGATCCTTTTGTTACCGGTATCGGCTACGAAGACGCGTCCCTCTGCATCCACGGCAATACCGCGCGGACCCCAGAAGGAACTCTGTGTCTCCGGCGACTCCGGGATGGGTTGTCCGTATTGCCCCCAGGTGGTAATCGGTTCACCATCCGCTGTAAACTTTTGGACGCGATGATTCCAGGTATCTGAGACATAGACCGACCCATCCGGTCCGACTGCAATGCCCCAGGGTTCGTTGAATGTGCTGATGGGCGCGGTCCCAGCGGCATTGTCCGCGAAGGTACCCCATTCCTGGAGCAGGCTTCCATCGGCGGCAATGTGCAGGATGCGGTGATTACGCGAGTCGGTGACGTAAATATCACCCTCGAGCCCGGTGGCAATACCACGCGGCGCATTCAATCCAAGCGGAGGATAGCGGTCCGCGCCAAAGATCTGGTCCGCGGGGATCATCATGGTCCCTGCCTCATACGGGTCCTCAACGACCGGGGCAGCCACGGGTCCCACACCGTAATTCCAGATCTTCGCAGCCACGTCCTTGCGAATGTAGAGCCGCATCTGGTCTGCAGGCTGCCAGGTGGTCAGCGTCATGGACGTGCTGCCGATCGCCTGGGCGTAGGTGGTGTAATCGCGGTTGAACCAGATGTCGAAGATGCCTTCCCGGATCTGGGGGTTCGTAATCGCGTTCAACACGCGCGTGCGGTCGAGGTTGAAATAATCCTGGTTGGGCCACCACATGCGGATGTAATCGAACTGATAGAACTCATCGCCCAGCGCGGCATCGATCTTATCGAAGTTCTTCTGATCGACGATCACAGCCACAGCATCACGCAGAGAGCGCGTGGGCTGGTCGAACGAGCGCAATGCCGTGAAGTCACGCAGGTACCAGACGAAGGGCCACGAGACGCCCGTATCGGGCGCGCTGGCATCGTACGCCACGACGGCGTTCAGTCCGCCCGCCGTGCGTTCGGAGATTTCCTTCACCTGCGCCATGACTTCTTTTACGCCGGTTGCGCCGTGGGCATATACAAGATACTCGGTGGCGTCATCGTAGTTGATATAGGACGATCGAACCGCGGCACGCGTCGTCTGGATGAAGAGCAACCCGAAGATTGTCAGCGTTACCAGTCCCACGAATGTGCTCGGACGACGCAGCCGTGACAGATAGATAATCCCGAGAATGCTGCCGATGAATGCCAGTAGAGCTGAGCCAAATTGCAGCCAGTTTGTGGAGGCGCCCGTCGGGTCCACGCCGGAGGAGGACATCATCAGCGAGGCGCCGTTGATAATGCTGGATACCAAGGTAATAAGCGCCAGGAACATCAATGCCACAATGGCAAGACCGGTCAGCTCATCCTTTAACAGGTAGGCGAGCAATGCGCCTGTCAGGATCATCGTGATGAACGGGAAGATGAAGGCTGCCGTCGCCTGGAGCTGCAGCAATTCGGAACCCTGGAAGGGAGGATTGGCTCCATACAATGACCGAATTGTATTGAAGGCAGCAAGGACAAACACGATCAACACCAGCAGTGCAAGCGCCACGCGTTGTGGCTTCTCGAGGATCAGGCGTGGCACTACCGAATCGATGATCTGCCCGATCGCCCAGCCGGTTAGCAGGATCATGGGCCATGCCATATGATAGGTGAGCCACGGCATGCGTTCGCCAGCGGCAGTAAATGCCAGTATGCTGCTGATCGTCCACCATACCATCAGACCGAAGAATAGACCAAAATTCGATCCCGTGGGCTCGGTCTCGGACACGGTAACAGCTTTTACTTCGCTTCCCTCAGTGTCCACTTGCTCATCCGTTACATCCGAATCCGTGCGGGGGACGGCCCGGTCGGCAAGCAGTTTTTTCACACCCAGCCCGATCGCCACCAGAGTTCCGATGGCTGGCAGGAATTCATACATAGGGATCTGAATGAGCACATAATAATATTCAGGCTGGCTTCCCCGTTCCACGCCCTGTTGTACGAGCCAGTAGCCCAGCGAGCCAACAATGCCCGTGAAAAAGCCTGCCGCATTTGTAAATACGGTTGTATAAAAGATGGTAAATAATCCCCAGAAGACCGCGGCGTATTTCCACCAGTCACGGTTCCATAATATACCCAGGACGAAGGAAAGAATGAAGAAGACCGCGATGAATATGCCGATGATGATAAGTGACCGTGTATCGAGAGCGCTGACGGAAGCAGCATCGGTTGGCACAGCCACATTCAGCCGCGTCTTCAACCAATCGATGGGGAAGGCTGTCGCCATGGGCAGGACAAAAGTGCCGATAAACAGCGCGAGATCGAAGGCGCGATTTTTGGGGACCCGGTGCCAGACGTACGCCTGCAGGAAATAGGTGACAGCCGCAACCAGAAGCGTCAGGACGCCCATTCCCATGAGGACGGTGGGAAGCGGCGAGCTCGCCTCCGTCGGCGCGAACGGTGACGGGGTATCTTCCGGGTTGGCAGGGGCGGCAGTCTCGGTCCCGCTGATCGTATCGGGTGTACGGTTTGCGTACCCCAGCGCCAGACCCGCGCCCAGCAACACCGAGCCAATCACCAGAGCGATGATGAATGTGCGGAATAGTCTGGGATTCTCTTCCCAGGGTCTTTTGGTGATTTGAAAGATAAAATAGATTCCCAGAAAAATGACAGCTTGCGCTGTGTAGATGAATGCCGTCTCCTTGGCTGTGAAGTGCAGGACTGTTGCCAGGGTTACGAATGCCAGGTGGCGCCTTCCGCCGGTTTCCATGTATCGCAGAATAGCATACAACAAGAGGATGCCCGCGAAACCCGCATAGGACTCGTTTCGCACGTAGCGTCCATAATACAACATGTAGGGAGAGACAACCATCAGCAGTCCGGCGATCAGGGCACCAGTCGTTCCCAGGTAGCGCCGCCAGTACCAGACCATCCAGATAGATGCTATGCTGAATACAACCGCCGGAATGCGGGAGGTAAAATCGCTGACACCGAAGAGGAAGTAGCTGAGCGCGATCCAGTGGAATTGCCATGGACCATGCATCATGGGCGTGTGCTGGTAGCCCTGCCCGCGGTACAAAAGCCACGAGAAATAGGTGTGCAGACTTTCATCGTGGCTCATGACTCGCGTTTCCAGATCATAAAACCTTGTAATGATTGCGAGCAGGATAATTCCTGCAAATAATGCGACTTCCGTAGTGATTGCCGGGAGGGCA
>JAICQC010000137.1 GCA_025938055.1 Anaerolineales bacterium
TACAAAAGCCATGACCACGGAAACCGGCGCGGGGCAGTGGGGCTCGGCGCTTGCCTTTGCCTGCAACGTCTTTGACCTCGATCTCGAGGTGTACATGGTCAAGGTTTCCTATCACCAGAAGCCGTATCGCCGTATCCTGATGGAAACCTACGGCTCTAAGGTCTACGCCAGCCCGACGGACCAGACGAATTACGGGCGTTCCGTTCTTGCGGAGGACCCGGACAGTCCCGGCTCGCTGGGTATTGCCATTTCAGAAGCGGTCGAAGTCGCTGCCACCTCCAACGGCGCAAAGAAGTACGGGCTTGGCTCCGTGCTTAACCACGTGCTCATGCACCAGTCCGTGATCGGTGAAGAGGCTCTCAAGCAAATGGATTTGGCAAACGAATACCCCGACGTGGTGATCGGCTGCATCGGCGGCGGTTCGAACTTCGCCGGGATTGCCTATCCGTTCCTGCGGGAGAATCTAAAGAATGGCAAGCGGACACGCCTGCTCGCTGTCGAACCCACTGCCACACCCAGCCTGACCAAGGGCGTATATACATTCGATTACGGGGACACCGCTAAAATGGCGCCGGTTGTCAAAATGCACACGCTTGGTCACGGGTTTATCCCTCCCAAGATTCATGCGGGCGGACTGCGCTATCATGGCATGGCACCCAGTATTTGCGGGCTGTATGACGCCGGTCATATCGAGGCTGTAGCCGTCAAACAGATCCCGACCTTTGAAGCGGCGATTCAATTTGCCCGGACGGAAGGAATTGTCCCCGCTCCCGAGTCTGCCCATGCCATCCGCGCCGCGATCGACGAGGCGCTGGATGCCAAGGCAACGGGCGAGAAGCGCGTGATCCTGTTCAACCTTTCGGGTCACGGAAATTTCGATATGGGCGCCTATGAAGCCTATCTTAGCGGAAAACTCGAAGATTACGAATATCCTGCCGAAGCCGTCCGGGAGGCGATGAAACACCTGCCTCAGGTGCAGGCAGCTTGAACCTCGCTGATTAGAAAACACACTCACCTTAACTCAGGTGGGTGTGTTTTTTTAAGTGACAGGCTACCTGTAAATCGGACTACTTCGAGTAAACTTGGCGACATGACCCAACACAGCCCAACTCCGCCACTGATCGAGATCAAAAATCTTCGCAAGGTCTATCAGACGCCAGCCGGTGACTTTACGGCGGTGAATGGAATCAACGTGGAAGTACAAAGAGGTGAATTTGTTGCCATCATTGGCAAGTCGGGGAGCGGAAAATCCACTTTTATCAATATGATCACGGGCATCGACCGACCCACCTCCGGGGAGATTATCATCGATGGAGCACCCGTCCATTCGTTCAATGAGGGTCAAATGGCGGCGTGGCGCGGACGCAACCTCGGCATTGTGTTTCAATTCTTTCAGCTATTTCCCACGCTGACCATCCTGGAAAATGTCATTCTCCCGATGGAGTTGAACAACCTCTATTCGAAGAGCGAACGCAAGGAACGTGCCATGCACCTGCTCGAAAAAGTGGAGATGACGGCACAGGCGCACAAATTGCCCTCCTCTATCTCAGGCGGTCAGCAGCAGCGTGTGGCGATCGCGCGGGCACTGGCGAATGACCCTCCTTTGCTCGTGGCAGATGAGCCGACGGGCAATCTGGATTCCAAAACCGCTGAAAAGATATTTTCCCTGTTTGAAGACCTGGTCTCTGCGGGGACAACGATTCTGATGGTCACGCATGACAGCGACCTGGCACGCCGCGTGGACCGCACGATCTTGATTGCGGACGGAGAAGTGGTAAACGAATATCTGGTGCGGGCACTCTCCACCCTGACGCAGGATCAGCTTGTAGAAGTTTCTCGCACGATCAAGCCGGAGATCTACCAGCCAAACTCTGCCATCATTCGCCAGGGCGAAAAAGGGGATAAGTTCTATATTTTGCTCAATGGCAAAGCGGATGTGTTCCTCAACACGCCCGGTGGGAGCGAATTGCAGGTGAGCCAACTGAAGCCAGGTCAATACTTTGGGGAGATGGCTTTGCTGGGCGGCGGAGTCCGCTCCGCGACGGTCAAGGCTTCTCACGAGGGACCTGCTTCGGTCGTGGCGTTGAATGAGGAAGCATTCAATACCCTGATCGATGATTCACGTTCCCTGCGTGAAGAGCTGATGGGACTCGTGGAAAGGCGGAATACGTACCACCAGCTTCAAGCGCTTTCCTCGCTGGAGGAAAATGTGCTGAGCTCGATTCTAAAAGATACAGAGCCGGTCATGTATAAGCAAGGTCACGAAATTATCAAACAGGGGGATGTCGGCGATACATTTTATCTGTTGCTTGACGGTCAGGTGGACATTCTCGTCAGAGATGAACATGGCGATGAAACCCTGGTCAATCAACTTTCGCGCGGGAGTTACTTCGGCGAAATGGCGTTGATGGGAAACAAGCGCCGCAACGCAACGGTGCGGGTGAGCGAGGGGCATTCGGCAAAACTCATTGAGATGGGCATCGGGGAATTTGACCAGTTGGAAGATTCCTCAGAAATTTTTAGGGCACACATCTATGAAGGGGCCGGAAAGAGAAAAAGACAGCTCGAAACCACACGCAGGCAAAGGGTCGAAAAATGAACGTGCGCCGCACGAAGATCGTGCGTGATTTGCTCGCCAATAAGTCGCGCAGCCTGCTTGTGATCCTTGCCGTTGCTGTGGGGGTGGCGGCGTTCGGTCTCATGATCACAGGACGTGTGGTGCTGGAGGAAAACCTGCGGGACGGCTATGCCGGAACGCAACCCGCGCATGCGGTCCTGTCGCTTTCTCTGTTTGATGATGGTCTGCTCAAACATGTGCAGGCGCTGGACTATGTTCTCCTCGCCGATGCACGGCGCGTGGATCAGGCACGCCTGCTCTCCAGAACCAATACCTGGCTCAGTCTCCAGATCGATACTCTGCCCGATTTCAATTCTGCATCAATCAACAAATTGACAGTGGAGGAGGATTCACTTTTCCCTCCTCCCGTCAATTCGATCTTGCTCGAGCGCTCACTAAAAAATATCATGGATGTGGGTGATTCGATACAAGTGGAAATGCTCAATGGGGATAAGCACGAACTGAGGGTGAGCGGCTTTGTGAACGATCTCTCCCATCCGCCTTCGGAGATCAGCTTTTCGGGCTTTGGCTACATTTCACCTGACACGGCAGATGCGCTGGGATTCGACAATGATTACAACCAGTTGTTGGTCGTCTTTGCAAATGCAGCATCGCGCAGCGACGTGGAAATACAGACCACAAAACTGGTGAAGGATTTGGAGAGGGCGGGCTATCAGGTCTTCAGCGCTCCAGTGCCGCCACCTGACAAATATATCCTTGGCGATAACATGACTTCCGTCCTGTTTATTCTGAATGCTTTGGGTCTATTGACGCTGATCCTAAGCGCGTTCCTCGTGACGAGTGTCATGTCTGCCATTATGTCACAACAGGTCACGCAGATCGGCATCTTGAAATCATTGGGCGGGCGCATTCCTCAGACGATATCCCTGTACTTTCAGGAAGTACTTTTGTTTGGCTTGCTGTCGCTGCTTCTCGCCATCCCCATGGGCCTGGTCGGAGGCTACTTCCTTGCCGATGGCGTTGCCACCGGCATGAATTTCAATGTGCAACATTTCAGCCTGCCTGTCATCACACTTGTGCTGCAGGCAATCAGTGCTTTGCTTGCGCCGGTTCTGGCTTCATCCTTTCCGATTGTCTCCGGCTCGATGATTACCATCCGTGAAGCCATCAGCAATTACAAACCCGAATCCGGGACGCGCCTGGGGTGGCTGCGTCTGTTCGGTGAGCTGCCGCAGTTGGTGAATCTCTCCGTCCGCAACACCTTCCGCCGCAAGGGACGCCTGGTGTTAACATTTGTGGCTCTATTACTCGCCGGAGCGATGTTTATCGCCATCATTGGTATTCGCCAGTCCATGCGTGCCGCCTTGAGCGATCTCCAGAATGACCTGAATTACGATGTGGGAATTGATTTCGCAAGACCCTACCCGGTCAGTAAGATGGCGCGGGAAACATTGGAACTCGATGGAGTCCGTGCTGTGGAAACCTGGGCAGTGGATCATGGACGGCTTGTCTTTAACGATGACCATCTGAGCGGTAGTATTATCTTATACGGCGTTCCCGAAGGGACTCAAATGACACGCCCCGGAGTGATCCACGGAAGCTGGCTGTCCAGCGGCGCCGGGCGCGGAATTTTCGTCAATGCAGATTTCCTGGATCTTTCTCCTAATTTAAAGGTTGGCTCGGTCATCACCCTGAATATCGCGGGGCGTGAAGAACAGTGGACGATCCTCGGCTCAAGCGGACGCGGCTTTATCCCTGTTGCTTATGTGTTTTACGATGATCTCGTGAATGAGACAAGCCAAGACGGACTTGCAAATCGGCTTGTGATTCAAACCACACGAACCGATCCTGTCTTTCAATCCGCCATTGAATCGAGCGTTTTAGCACGCCTGGACAGGATCAACTTCGATGTTTTGGGTTCACAAACCACCACACAGCTCAAAGAGACAAGCGCGGCGCAAATGGATATATTGATCGTTCTGCTGCTGGCGATGGTGGTTTTGATCGCTCTGGTAGGCGGGTTGGGACTGGCTATCACAATGAGTTTGAATATTATTGAGCGCACGCGTGAGATTGGCATTTTGCGTTCGCTGGGCGCGCAGAATGGTGTTGTCCGGCGCGTGGTCGTTGTAGAGGGATTGGTCATCGGTCTGATAAGTTGGGCAGTGTCCATCCCATGTTCCATTCCGCTCGCCGTCTGGCTTGGCGACACATTAGGGCTCTCTCTGCTTGCCAGGCCCCTGGACTACATTTTTTCAGTCCCGGCTGTGTTGATGTGGTTTTGTCTGATGATCGCGATTTCAATAATTGCCAGTATCATCCCTGCGCAAAACGCAGCGCGACTGACCATCCGTGATGCCCTGGTGTATGAATAGTCGAAACTGTTGATCGATCAATCATGCTAACAAGGTGATGCATATGGCAGAACTTGAAAAACTACTCAGTGATTTGGTTTCCATTAATTCGATCAACCCCGATCTTGTGCCCGGATCGCCGGGCGAAGCAGAGATCGCGAACTACATTGCGGATTGGCTGACGCTTGCCGACCTGGAGGTAGAACTGCTCGGCTCCATGTCCGGGCGACCAAACGTGGTTGGGATCGCGCGCGGCACGGGCGGTGGGAAAACATTGCTGCTGAACGGGCACATGGATACGGTCGGGGTGATAGGCATGCCGGAGGCTCACCAGCCTCGCATTGACCGCGAAGCGGGTCGCCTCTACGGACGCGGCGCCTACGATATGAAAGGCGGGCTCGCGGCGTGCATGCTGGCGGTCGCGCAGGCACGGAAACAGCGCCTGCGGGGCGATGTAATTTTCACCGCTGTGATCGATGAAGAGTATGCCAGCCTTGGAACGATGGATCTCGCCAGGCGCTTTCACGCCGATGCTGCAATCGTTGCCGAGTTCACGGAACTCCAGTTGATCCTTGCGCACCGCGGCTTCGTCTGGCTCGAGATTGAAACCATCGGGAAAGCAGCTCATGGTTCGCGCCCTGACCTCGGCGTGGATGCGATTGTCAAAATGGGCAAAGTTCTGACGGAGATAGAGAAGCTCGATCAGACACTGCGCTCGAATCCCACACACCCATTGCTAAGAAGCGGCTCACTACATGCATCCCTTATTCAGGGTGGGCAGGAACTCTCCAGCTACCCGGAGCGATGCCTGCTTTCGGTAGAGAGACGCACGTTGCCGGGGGAAACACCCGAAGCTGTCGAAGCCGAGTTTCTGAAAATTATCGGAGATATTAAAAAATCAGACTCGTCGTTTCATGCCGCTGTTCAGCGCGGAATCGACCGATCCCCGCTGGAAACACGCGAGGATGAAGAGATCGTCCAGGCATTGCAGGCAGCATCCGTACAGGTATTAAATCGACCGTTGCATATTACCGGCGTTCCATTTTGGACGGACGCGGCGATCCTTTCGGCGACAGGAATCTCTTCGGTGTTATTTGGACCTTCTGGCAGCGGGGCGCATGCCGTCGAAGAATGGGTGGATCTGGAGAGTGTAAAAACGTGTGCCGAGATCTATCTGGCAACGGCGAAGAACTTTTGCGAATAATTCATTCCTGAGCAGCACGAAGAACCCCTCCATAGTGGGGTCAGTGTGGGAAACCTTCTTTGTTCTCCCCTGTCAAATAAATGTGAAAACGTATTTGACAGGGAGACGCTATGCACATTAATCTTCGAAAAATTACCATATATGCTGGGTTATTCCTTTTACTTCTTTTCAGCCTGTCAACCTATGCACAACTTGAAATTCCCGCGCCGGATGGACCCTATGTGGTTGGTCGTACAATACTCAAGTGGGTGGATACCTCACGCCCAGAAGTTCTGACGGAAGATCCAGGCGATTTTCGTGAAGTGATGGCTATCGTCTGGTATCCATCCGAGCCGGGAACAGGACAGCAGGCAGGTTATTTTCCAAATCTTTCCCTGGTATCGGATGCACTTGTGCAAAGTGAAGAAGTGGGATGGCTGAATGTATTTGGGCTGCGGTTCATTCGTTCTGACAGTCCCCTCGAAGCTCAGCCGCTGCAAGGTCAATATCCATTCCCGGTGATGATTCTCTCGCCGGGGAACGGTACAAACATAGAATTTTATTCGAGCCTAGCCGGCGAGATTGCCAGCCACGGATACATTGTTCTTGGCTTGAATCACCCTTATGATGTCCCGGCAGTAGAATTGTCCGATGGAGGGATCGCGCCTTATGAAAAGGACCAGTGGTCGCTGGATGCAGAAGCTCATCAGGCTTACATTCAAGAAAGAATAGAAGTGAGAACTGCGGATGTATTGTTTGTGCTTGATCGTCTCGACGAAATGAATTCAAGCGTTCCCTTTGCCGGGACTATAGACCTGGACTCGGTTGCCGCCGCCGGACATTCGTTGGGAGGGATTACTGCCTCGGAAGCCTGCAAAGCCGATGTACGGTTCAAAGCCTGTCTGAATTTCGATGGTTTGCAGAGCGGTGGTCCTTTTTCTATGGAGGAAACTGCCATTCCTCCGAAACAGCCTTTTATGTTCATGACCAAGGAAGCTCAACTCCACCCCAGGCTGATTGAACGCTTTGAATCCATGTCTGAGAGTTACTGGGTTACGATTCATAGTGCCTCCCATCAGAGTTTCACAGATGGTCCATTACTCCAGCCGACTCTTCTGCCCGCCCCGGACCAGGCTGGGCAGCTTATGAAGCTGATGCAGCAATACTCTCTGGCGTTCTTGGACCATACATTAAAAGACCGATCCGGTAACCTGTTAGCTAAAACGATTGATCGGGAGGATGTTTCGGTGAAGGTTTTTCCATCTAGTTGACAATCAAAAAGGTCTGGAAATCTTGTGAGATTTTCCAGACCTTTTTCGCTAACCTTCGCACAGGCACTCTGATTTATTCCATCAACTGCGAGAGCGTCAGGTCCTCGCCATACTCGTCGCGCATTTCGCGGATAAAGCGTCTTGTCACTCCGTGTTTGCCCAACTCGACGAGATCGTCCACTTCGAAGTCTTTGAATCCCATCTCGCGCAGTTCCCGCACAAATCTCGGAGTGATACTGTGTTTGCGGAGTTCCACCAATTCGTCAACATCTAAATCGGTGAGTCCCAGCTCATGCATGGATTTAATGTAGTTCGTCGAAACATCGTGTTTGCGCAGCTCGATGAATTCATCTGCATCGAGGTCTTTGAACCCCAAATCGCGCAGTTCTGCGATGAACTGGGGGGAGACATCATGGTCTGCAAGCTCGACCAATTCGTCCACATCCAGATCCTTGAGTCCCAGGGCGCGGATCTCGGCGATAAACTCAGGCGAGACGCTGTGAGCGCCAAGCTTGCTGAGGTCGTCGATATCCAGATCCTTGAGCCCAAGGCTGTGCAGCTCGGCGACGAACTTGGGAGATACATCATGGTCAGCAAGCTCGACGAGATCATCCACGTCAACGTCTTTGAAACCAAGCGATCTCAATTCTGCAACATATTTGGGGGAAACATCGTGGCTGCTGAGCTCAACGATGTCATCGATATCCAGATCGGTCAGTCCCTGTTCGCGTAACTCTGTAATGTATTTCAAAGAGACTTCGTGATGGCTCAGTTCGACCAGCTCATCTACATCCAGGCTGTTGAAGCCTGCCTGGCGCAATTCCGCAATGTATTTCGCGGAAACATTGTGATCACTCAGCTCGATCAGTTCCTCCACATCGAAGTCTTTGAGTCCCATGGCATGCAGGCTGGCAATGTATTTCGCGGAAACACGGTTTTCCTTGAGCTCTGTAAGCTCATCGATGTCGAAACCCGTGATCCCCATCTCGCGCAGCTCACGGACATACCGCGGAGTGATGCCATGTTCGCGCAGGTCGATCCACTCGTCGAGACCTCCGGGCTTCAAGCCGATGGCAAGCATCTCACGAATGTATTCAGCGGTGATCTTATTGGACTGCAGTTCCTGCACGTCACTGAGAGTGACATGGTCGATGCCAGCTTCCTTTAGGGCGGCGACCAGATCCCTGGAGCGCGATGAACTATTGCCGGGGGAGGTGGGAGCAAGAGATGCCAGCTGCGACAAATGGGATAGAGGGGCAACCAACTCTGGAGGGTATGAAGCGGTTTCATCCTCCTGCACATCCATCGCTTTGAAAAGCTCCTCTGCCTCCTCGGCGGTGATCTTCCCTTCAGCGATCATGTCCAAAACCATTAATCGTTCCTTTTGTCCATTCATGACTGTTCTCCTTTTCGTTGCGAGAGTAATTTTGTAGCTTCCTGTACATTGATCTCACCCCGGCTGAGGCGCCCCAGAATCTCCTGACGGCGCGTCGAAAGCTCGTCCTCTGCGGGCGCTTCCATACCCATTTCGGTGATGACCTCATCCAGGCGGCGTCGGATCGCCCAGTAGGATTCTCCAGTCTCGCGCTCCATCTCTTTGACGTTGCCGCGGTTGCGGACAAAGACTTCGAGGAAACTCAGGCTTTCGGGGGAGAGGCGAAAAAAGGGGGAAAGTTCGAATTTGCCGACTACACCCGTGCCGCACACAGTGCAATTGAGCTGTGTGACAACGAGCGGGGAGGAACAACTGGGGCAGGTTTGAGGAATAAGTGGCATTTGGGGTACTCCAATGCTGCTATGTTATCCAAAGTTTTTGGTTTTGTCAAGATTTTTGGTGGTATACAAAATATTTTGATATACAATCAATTTATTTGATAGAGATGATTTTCAGGCGGATTTTTCCTGTCTTTATCCAACTTGGCACCATTCTGGATCCCCTATAGTAACCAGTTTACTGAAGTTCACTTTCGCAAGCGGTAAAGCTATCGCTTCCAGCGCTGCCCAGACAGATATCATTCCCATCCCCACCCGTGATCTGGTCATCTCCGTTCCCACCTAGGATGCAGTCATCTCCACCCATGCCGTCGATTGTGTCTGTACCTGCATCGCCAATGATCAAGTCATTACCAGGTGTGCCTGTTAACACCCCTGAGCCGCTGACGATATTGGTCAGGTACAATGCCTCGCAGGCAGGAGGCTTGATATCTTCCGCTGTCACCGAAACGGACTGCTGACCCACATTCGACGATGGCACGCTAATGCCTGCCGCAAAGGCAGATCCAATGCTGACGAGGATGAGCAAAAGCACTCCAAACAACAGAAGGCGTACGGAGAATGGAAATCTCATAATTTTATTTTCTTTAACACGACAGTGTCCGTGACCTCTGTCTTTGCAGTCCTGCTTTTGTTGATCACATATCCAAATAGTTCATCCTCGTTCAATTCCATTTCAACGACTCTGTTTTCGTTCATGTCGGTCACATAGTCTATGATTTGCTTGCGGGGCGATTCGATCTCAGCAACGCCTCTCCTGCCATCACTGAACACATAACGGTAGGTGGTCCCGTTGCACTGGACCAGGTAATAATGCAGGAAATTGGCGGTCATATGCAGAATGACCGTGTTGTGTCTCTCAGCTAGTTTTGCCAGCTCGTCAATCGTGGTCACATCGATTAGTGCCGCGGCGGGCGCGATGTTTCGCTCATACACATTCACCAGCAGCGTGCCATATCTTAAGCGGATCAGAGCTTCCTGGCTCTGTTTGGCTGCCAGATACATACGGAACCCAATGAGTGTTAATCCGCTCACCGATAACGCCAGTCCCAGCAACGCGATCATGCGGATCGTCCCAATCGTAGGTTCCCACCCCAGCAGGGAGAACGTATTCGCCTCCATATTTAAGCTCTCTGCCGAGCTTTGTCTTGACGAATATAGCGGATCATCCTGTCCTTTGGGCGTGGTAAGCGAAAA
>JAICQC010000511.1 GCA_025938055.1 Anaerolineales bacterium
GGATGAACAACTCAAATTCAAACCATTTGGTCTCTCCGCTCTTATGCTCATGGTCGTTGGCTGGAGCGGACTCTACCTCCTCATCACACAAACCCTTCCCTATGTATGGCCTCGCTGGGGCTTTTTTGTCCTGACTTTGATGGCAGTCACCGGTACTGTTTTGCCTATCGTATATTTTTTTAATCGCCGCTTTCCGGGTGAAAAATCTGCGGAAGCAAAAGTGATATTACGGCAGGCGCTGTGGTTCGGAATTTACGGTGCGACTCTTGCCTGGCTGCAATTGGGTGGGCTGGTTACCGTCTATGTGATTCTCGGTCTTGCGGGCGGGCTGGCAGCCATCGAATACTTTACACGCCTGCGTGAGAAAGCGCACTGGAAGCCTCCTGTCACTTCTGATGACCAGCCTTCGTGACCTCCCTTCTGTTGAACAATTGTTATTACATGCGGATTACCTTATCACAGGGTATGGTCGTCCATTGACTCTGGATGCGCTGCGGTTGACGTTGATTGAAACTCGCGCACGCTTCAAAGCCCAGCCGGAAGCGGGTCTGCCATCCAGGGACATGATCCTTACCCGAGCAGAGTCGTACCTTTCCGCATGGACGTCTCCCACACTATTGCCAGTGATAAACGCCACCGGCGTGATTCTTCATACCAACCTGGGCCGCGCGCCCTTATCGAATGCAACTATCGCGGCAATGAAAGAATCGTCGGAGAATTATTCCACGCTTGAATACGACCTGCAAACTGGTCAGCGCGGTTCACGTTTATTCCATGCCGAATCGATTCTGCAAAAACTGACAGGCGCGGAAGCCGCGATTATCGTTAATAACAACGCCTCCGCTGTGTTACTTGTGTTAGCAGCACTTGCCAATCGAAAGCGTGTAGTCATTTCGAGATCTCAACTCGTCGAGATTGGCGGTGGGTTCCGAGTGCCCGACGTGCTGAAACAATCCGGCGCGAAACTTGTCGAAATCGGGACAACAAACAAGGTCCGCGTAGCGGACTACAGGGAAGCCCTCGAAGAGCCGGCCGCCCTCGTCATGCGCGCCCATCGCAGCAACTTCAAGATCGTCGGATTCACCGAAGAACCTCGTCTGAATGAGATCGTTGAGGTGGCGCATCAGGCAAATGTCAGCGTTGTGGATGATCTCGGTTCCGGCGCGCTGCTTGACACGGCGAAATATGGCTTTGCTCACGAACCGACCGTGCAAGAGTCGCTGGCGGCAGGGGTCGACCTGGTCTGCTTCTCTGGCGACAAATTGCTTGGCGGTCCCCAGGCGGGAATCATCCTTGGCAGGAAGGACTTGATCGACAGAATCAGAAAACATCCGCTCGCGCGCGCCGTCCGCGCGGATAAGACCTGTCTCGCAGGCATCACTGCCACGCTTCTCCACTATCTCAAGGATGAGGCGGAGAGTGAAATCCCGGTCTGGAAAATGATGGCTTTAACATTGGATCAGCTCAAGGTCCGCGTTGACTCGTGGCGGGAGGCGCTGGGGCAGGGCGAGGTTATTCCATCCGAGTCCACGGTGGGTGGGGGAAGCCTTCCGGAGGAATGTATCTCCACGTATGTGCTGGCGTTGGGTGTGAAATCGCCTGATCAATTCCTGAAAAGACTTCGTGAGGCGAAGCCGCCGGTCATTGCTCGAACGGAGAACAATCGAGTGCTTCTTGACCCGCGAACCGTCCTGGACGACTACTTGCTGGTGCAAGCATTGAAACAGGTGCTAAGTGGTTACCGTTGATATCCCCATCAGTGACCCCAAGAAGCCACCAAAGCTGACGTTCCCGCATCGCTGCGTGAATTGCGGCGAGCCCATGGTGAAGACAACACCCGTCAAGCTCAACACGGGCGCGCAAAAACGTGGACAGATGATCCAGCTTGCGTTCGACGTTCCGCTGTGCGCGGAATGCGCAGCCAGGGAAAATCGGATCGGGAACGTGACGTGGATACCGTTCTTCGTCGTTGGGTTAGTGGTGTGTGCAGCAGTGTTTGTCCCTGTGTGGCTGGTTACTCCGGAGGGTCCTACATTGCAGACGCGGGAGTTTCCGTATGTATTTGGCGCGTTCGTTGGAATCATCGCAGGTGTGATTGTTGGGAGTTTGGTAGAATTTGGATTGAAGCTGCTGCTCACTCCCATGTATGGAGAGCTGTTGCGAAACCGTCCCTTGACTGTTTTCTCGGTCTTCACCGACTCGGAAGACTTGATCGGTCTTTCAACTCGATTCACGAATGGCAGAAAAAACTTGAAAATGACGTTTGAGAACGATGATATTGCGCGGGAATTCATCGCCCTTAATCCACAGGAGAATTGATGAAATCAGACCTTGATGCATTGATGAAGGCTCGCAACCTGGATGCACTGCTGATCTTCGGTGATGCGGAGCATAACCCTCCCATGTATTACTTCGTCGGCGGCAGGCATGTGAGCGGTGCACTGCTGATCAAGAAGATGGGCAAGGAACCCGTGCTGTTTTACAACGATATGGAACGCGATGAGGCTGCCAAGAGCGGATTGAAGACAGTTTCATTCAGTGAATTTCCGCTCTCAGATTTTGAAGAACGGGCAAATGGAAATCGACTGCTGGTGAATGCTATGCGCTTCAAGAAGATTCTGGAGGAGTACGGACTTTCAGGTGGACGGGTAGCTGTTTCTGGCAGGGTCGAATTTTCGTTCCTTTTTGGCATCATGAAGCATTTGATGGACCTTATGCCTGAAGTGGAATTTATCGGCGAAGGAGACTCCACGCTCCTGCGGGCGATGGAAACCAAGGATGAGCTGGAAGTGGCGCGCATGCGTCAGATGGGTGCGGTAACAACGACGGTTGTGAAAATGGTTCAGGAGTACCTGACCTCACGTGAGGTGCGTGACGATGAAGTGTTGTTGAAGGAGGATGGTAGTCCGCTCACGATCGGGGATGTCAAAGGCAAGATCGCCCTCTGGCTGGCAGAGCGCGGCGCCGTGGATGTGGAGGGCTTGATCTTTGCGATCGGACGCGACGCCGGTGTGCCGCACTCGGTGGGGAACCCTGAAGACCTGCTCACTCTTGGCGAAACGATTGTCTTTGACATA
>JAICQC010000134.1 GCA_025938055.1 Anaerolineales bacterium
ACGACCACCCGGCAACGCAGGAAAATATCGAGACGCTGAAAAAGCGTGGCGTCACCTTCATCGGTCCGGCGGAGGGACATCTCGCCTCGGGACTCTCCGGCGTGGGACGCATGCTTGAGACGGCGGAGATCATCGGTCACATCCGTGTGCTTCTTGGGCGGGAGGGTCCGCTCGCAGGGAAAAAGATCGTGATTACCGCCGGAGGGACGCAGGAGCCGCTCGACCCCGTGCGCGTCCTCACAAACCGTTCCTCGGGCAGGCAGGGCTATGCCCTCGCCCAGGTCGCGCTGGACATGGGCGCGCAGGTCACGTTGATCACCACGCCCACAGCACTGACTCCACCGGTTGGCGCGCGGCTGGTCCGCGTGGAAACGGCGAAGCAGATGCTCGATGCCGTTCTTGTCGAATCCGCTGACAGCGACGCGCTGATCATGGCAGCCGCGGTGGCAGACTTCCGCCCGAAAGATATGGCAAAGGACAAGATCAAGAAAGAGGGCGGCATTCCACACATCGAGCTCGAAGCGACAGAAGACATCCTGAAAACGGTGGCAAAGCAGAGGGCGGAAACGAAATGTCCGCGCGTTGTGGTGGGCTTTGCCGCAGAGTCACGTGATCTGCTCGAAAACGCCTCGCATAAGTTAAAATCCAAGGGGCTGGATCTCATCGCCGCCAACGACATCTCGGCTGGGGATGCAGGCTTTGCAGTCGAAACGAACCGCGTTACACTATTGTTTGCAGACGGACGCAAAGAGCCTCTGGCGCTGATGGGCAAATCAGAAGTGGCTGAAGTCATTTTGGGAGGGGTTTCAAAACTCCTGGAGCAATATGCGAATTCTGGTAATCTCTGATCTTCACGCAAATTACACGGCACTCGAAACGGTGCTGGAGGACGCGGGCACGGTGGACGAAACCTGGTGCCTGGGCGATATGGTGGGGTATGGTCCCGACCCCAACGCGGTGGTGGAGCTGGTGCGCGAGATCCCCAATCTCACCTGTATTCTTGGCAACCACGATGTTGCCGTGATCGGCAAGATTCCCTTCGAGGCGTTCAACGGAGATGCGCGCCGCACGCTCGAATATCACGAGCGCGTGCTCACCGCGGACAACATGGACTTTTTGCGCTCGCTCCCCTCGAACCTGAAGGTGCGCGGCGAGGCGTCGATCGTGCATGGCAGCCCGCGTGATTCGGTCTGGGAATATATTTTGAACACACTTTCGGCGCGGCTGAACTTCGACCACTTCACCACACCCTGGTGTTTTGTGGGACATTCCCACATCCAGTGCATGTTCCAGCTCGATGAAAAGACAGACCGTGTCAACCTGAGATCGATGAAGGTAGGGGAACCGATGAAACTGGAGCCGAGGCTGATCGCTAACCCCGGCTCTGTGGGCCAGCCGCGCGACCGCGACCCGCGCGCCGCTTATGCCATTTACGACACAGACGCCCGCACCTGGGAACCGCGGCGCGTGATGTACAACATCCCGGAGGTGCAGCAGCGCATCCGCGAAACGGGCTTACCGGAAAAACATGCCGTGCGCATTGCCGAGGGGTGGTAGGTTAGTAATTGGTGATTAGTAATTAGCGCAACTGAGTGGGGAACCTTTTGGGAATACACATCGTCCTTCGGGTGAAATCATCGGACATTCACGAAGGAGAAGAAATCATGAAACGCACCCTGTTCATCATCCTGGCTGTGATCGCAGTCATAATCACTTTAATTGGCATTGCATCTCAGACGTTGTTTTCTTTTGGGATGGCAGCAGCAACCGAGTCGCCTCCGCAATTTTCCCGCGATCTGGGATACGGGGGCGGGACTCCACAAATGGAAGAACCCGCCGCACAGCCTGCGCCGGCATTTGAGTCTTCTGAGTCCAGTGCGGACGACTCTTTCAACGGCACGCTCCAGACGCAGGAACGGCTCGTCATCGAGAACGCCGACCTTGCCATCGTGGTGAAAGACCCCAAGGCGCGCATGGCGGAGATCAACGCCCTGGCGAATGAGTTTGGCGGCTACGTTGTCTCCTCCAACCTGTACCAGTCCTTTACCTCCTTTGGCATGGAAGTGCCCGAAGCGACGATCGTCATCCGTGTCCCCTCCGACCGGCTGGACGAAGCGCTGACGCGCATCAAGGAAGATGCCATCGATATCGATTACGAAAACCGCACCGGGCAGGATGTCACGAATATCTACGTGGACTTGCAGGCGCAGCTAACCGCCAAGGAAGCCGCGGAAGAGAAACTGCTTGAGATCATGGACCAGGCGACCCGCGCGGAAGATGTACTTGCCATCTATTTACAGGTGCAGCAGGTTCAGACCGAGATCGAGCAGCTCAAGGGACAGATCCAGTATTACGAAGAGTCCGCGGCGATGTCCTCCATCAGCGTGCGCCTGATCGCCGAGGAAGGCACCCAGCCGATCGAGATCGGTCCATGGACGCCCGAAGGCGCGGCGAAGGAAGCCATTCAGGACCTGATCCGCTTCGTCCAGAACTTTGCCGAGTTCCTGATCCGCTTCGTACTGCTGACGCTGCCGGCGCTGATCCTGATCGCCATCCCGCTGTACATCATCTATCTCATCGGACGGGCAGCCTATCGCCGGGTGCGCCGCTCGGGTGAAAATGTGGAAGCCGTCAAAGATGCGGATGCAAAAGGATAAACCAGCTTCTAGTAAATAGTTCGAGAGACCGTCAGAAATGGCGGTCTCTCTTTTCTCTTCTACTGAAGAATGGGGAAAGAAACACTTTGCAGATTATAATTTTCTGCGATGGAAACACTCGCGCGCGACGCGCAGGCACTTTTCAACATTCATCTCTCCGGGCGACAGTTGACGGCACTGGCCACCTATGAAAAGGAACTGCTCGAGTGGAACCAGAAGTTCAATCTCACCGCTATCCGAGATGCGGAATCCATCCGCACGAAACATTTCCTCGATTCATTTTCTTGCGTGCTGGCATGGAAGACTTCTCCGCCGCAGCAGTTGATCGACATTGGTACAGGCGCAGGCTTTCCCGGAATCCCTCTTAAGATCCTGTATCCAAATCTGAAACTGACCCTGGTCGAATCGGTCGGCAAGAAAGCCATGTTCTGCCAGCACATCGTCCGCGTGCTGGGATTGGAGCAGGTGGATGTCATCCAGGCGCGCGCCGAGGATCTGGGGCAAAGCCCGGAGCACCGTGAAAAACATGACTGGGCAATTGCGCGCGCGGTGGCAAATCTAAATGTGCTAAGTGAATATTTGATTCCGCTGGTGCGAATCGGCGGCGCGGCGCTCGCCCAAAAAGGCGAAAGCGGACCCGCCGAAGCGCAGTCCGCAGAAGAGGCTATGAAATTACTGGGCGGAAAGTTGAAGCAGCTGATCCCCATCAATTTGACGGGCGTGGCAGAAGACCGCTATCTGGTTGTTGTAGAGAAGGTCGCCGCCACACCGCCGAAGTACCCGCGCAAGCCGGGGATTCCGATGAAGATGCCGTTGTAACCGAAACCACGCAGAGAAGGGCGGCCGCCCTTCTCTACGTGATTAACGGCTCTCTTCCACAATCATAATCTTATCTTCCTTATTGGGAATGATGCACAGAAACTCAAACGGCTCGTCGCCGGTGTTCTGATAGGAATGGATCGCGCCTTCCGGGATAAAAACGACATCCCCTGTTTTGACCTGATATGTCTCTTCGCCGATCGTGATCGTCGCTTCACCGCGCAGAACATATTGCTCATGCTCCAGGGTGTTTGTATGGCGCGGCATCCCGCCTCCCTTTTGCATGGAAAATTTCCGCAGCGCAAAGTTGGGACCTTCCTGCGAAGAGATCAGGACTTGAATGGTGGTGTCCTTCCCCGCAGCGACATTTTTCGCCTCGACATCGCTCGAATTTTTGACAGGCATTATTAACTCTCCTTCGTGTAACACCTGCACCCACCGCACACTTGCCCCGGACGCAAGTGCCGGGGGGTGCGGTGTTGCGAGCGTAGCGAAGCAATCTCCCTATTTATCATGAGATTGCTTCGCTACGCTCGGGCTCGCAATGACATTATTTACGGAGTTCCCGTATTCGTGGGCCACGGCGTATACGTCGGCGCGATGGGCAGGGACAGCGTGGGCAGGATGGTCATGGTCGGCAGCGGCGTTAGGGTGGCGAACGGAGTCTTCGTTGCTGATAACATCAAAGTGGCGGTCGGCGTGGCGGTAGAGTCGTCATTGCGGTTGAGCAGGCTCAGCGCAAAAACAGAAGCAACCCCCAGGAGCAGCATGGCGCCGGCAACGCCGCCAATGACCCACGGCAGCCAGTTCACATTCTTTCGGACCGCTAGCTTAAAGTTGGGGGGCACCGAGATCAAGACAACTGTGATGTTATCGTGCCCGCCGCGCGAGTTGGCAAGCTCGATCAGCGCCCGCGAGGCTTCCTTTAACGTTGGCTTGGAGCGGATGACCTCGAGGATCTCATCGTTCCAGACCAGGTCTGTAAGGCCGTCGCTGCACAAGAGCAAAATGTCACCGGGCTGAAGTTGCAGTCCCTGGTTGTTTTCGGCGTGCTGGTCGCCTTCATCGTTGAACAGCTTCATACGGAAGTCGGGGTCGGGTGGGTTTGGTGAACCGAGATAGCGGCGTATGACATGCACGTTCGGGTGCTGGCGCGCTGACTCGGGTGTAAGGATGCCCTTCTCAATTGCCTCCTGCACCCAGGTATGATCAACGGTTAATTGCTGGATACGCCCGCCGCGGATGAGGTAGATGCGCGAGTCTCCTACATAGGCGGTATGAAGTTTATCGCCGACAATCCATGCCGTGGCGCATGTCGAGCCCATGCCCTTTAAGTTTTCGTTCGAATCCGCATGCGCGGCAATGGCATCACTGGCTTCGGTCACCGCGTCTTCAATGGTTGTGCGAATGTGCCGCCCATCACTGCGCGCAACCGCCTGCATCATGTGATTGACTGCCAGCTCTGCAGCCACCTCGCCGGCACGGTGTCCGCCAATCCCATCTGCAAGAACCGCAAACAGGACAGGCGTCCTGTCACGCTGGTCCAGCGCAAATGACGCCACGGCATAACGGTCCTCATTATTCTTGCCCGTCATACCAGGATGGGTCTGGGCATCCACGTTCAAGTGAGCGCGCGTAACACGTATCATGCGGATTTCCTGGAAATGACTTTCGGTTCAGACTCAGCCGGAGGCTGGTTCAGATCAAAGCGGTACATCAACTGCCCAAAGTGAATGCGATCTCCGTGAACAAGACGGCGACCTTCGCGCGTGACCGGTTCATAATTTACCCACGTGCCCGCGACCGAGCCATGATCGTAAATATGGAAGGCGCCGTCCCCATTCCGTTTGATACGGGCATGCAGAGGCGAGATGGATGGGTCATCGAGCACACGCACAGACTGCACCGGGTCTGTGCCGAAGGTCATATCCTTTTCCAACACAGGAATGGGCAGCGAGCTTGCCGGTTCTCCGCCACCGGTCAGACGCGTCAGGTAGGCTGGTGCTTCAGGCACGCGGCGAGTGATTGGCGGAGGCCGGAACCAGATCGTGCGGCGCGGCACGGTCTTTGACTTTTTTGTCGCCGATGCAGGAGCTTCGGTTGGCACAACGACTGGCTGTGTCAGCGGGTCTTCAAGCTGTTTACGGTTCTCACGGCGCCTTTTGAATAATTCTCCCCCAACCCTGCCTCGCAAAAGTATTGCCACCAATGCCAGCCCGGCTACCCCAATGGCGCCAAGAACAAGATAGTCACGATAGCGTCCCAGAAAAGCCTGTATGCCGCGCGGAGGCTGGACCACCGTCAATGAAACAGGAGTGCCAAGGCTGGATTTTTGCAGACCCAGCACATCCTCCGCTTCGACAACGAGCTCATGCGGACCGCTCGCCTCATACTGGCTCAGATCCCAGGTGAAGGTTTCGAATGGCTCGGAGGTGTTCTCGTCAACGACCTGACCATCCACGTATAGGGTGGTGCGCTCCAGCTCGCGCACATGTCCATCGGGGAATTCGACGATGATCTCCAGGGTCTGCTGCGCCGGGGTCAGCGCTTCGGCGTTATACGGATCGTCCGGTGAGGGCTGGCGCTTGATCTGCAGCGGCGGCAAGACAAGGATCGGGTTGGGAGGCTGGATATCTACGCTAAACGTCTGGTCGGGCGCGATCAGAGTCCCCTGCGGCGCTTCCACCTCAAGACCCAGCGTGTGGTCGCCGGAGGTAGCGAGTGCAGAGGTATAAGTTAGTTCATAAATGTGACGCAGGGGAGCAAGCTCGGTGTTTAGATCGGGAAGTGTTTCCGCTCCTGAAAATGCAAAGAACGACCCGTCCGTTTGCGACGCCAGCGACCTGAACGCGTTGGCGCTGGCTGTTGTAAAAAATGGCTCTCCATCCACAAACCAGACAAAGACGCGCACTCTTGACTCAATTGCGCTCTGGATGAGCGGTGTGATCGCGCTTTCGAGATTTGGGTCGTCCATGTGCGGCGTGATGAAAAGGACGGCGCGCTTCATGCCTGGCTGGGCGGTATTCGAGGCGACCGTATCCAGCGCGATGGACAGGGTCTGCAGGTTGGGCGTTGTGTTGCGGAAATCAGGCTTGAACGCGTCGAGGCTGACGAACCAGTCCTGGGCGTTGGCGTGGGTGATGAGCGACCCGGAAAGCGAGACCAGGCTCAGGTCGTCGCGGGAGTCATCCGGCTGTGAATCCACCCATTGGCGTAACGTTTCGACGATCTTTGTGAAGCGCTCGATGGCGTTCGCGTCACGCACTGCCAGCGCCGGACCCGGGTTGATCGCAACAACAAACTGAACAGCCGCCTCGGCTTCGGTAAGCGTATCCACCGGGCGCGGCTCTCCATCGTCAGAGGCTGTCAGGTCCGCGGGTCGCAGCCCGCTCACAAACTGACCCGTCTCGTCGTAGACGTCCACCAGCGCGCTGACCTGAGGAAAGCCTCGAACGTCCACAAATGCGATCTCAGCATAGGCCTGTGAAGCGGTTTGCGCGCGCACGAATGCCGGAGGAAGTGTCAGCAGGCTGATGCTGAGAAGGAAAGCAAGGATCCTACGCATTCGCCTCAAGGACTACGGGAGGGGTATCCTGCGGTCTTGTCAGCCGCATATACGTCAGCGTCCAGACGGACTGCATATACGCGGTCAGGATTCCGTTCAGCACGATCAGCACCGGGAGATACGCTGCACAGCATATCACTGCAGTCCAGATGGCATTGGTGCTCTCATTGAAAATGCCAAACATAAGCGGCAGCACAGCCGCGATAAATGGGATCGCAAAGATAAACCCAATGACTGCCGAACCGATGAAAAGGATCAGCGCCAGCAGGATCATGGGACCGATATTTGCGCGAACCACATCCCAGCCCTTCCGCATACCGTCACCTATGCCCAGATTTTCGAGAACAATGGCGGCGTTCGCCTGTTCGATCACCACCGAAAGCGCCCAGAACACCGGTATCAGGATGCAGATGATCGGGACGATGCAAATAAAGCCGATACCCGCCGTGAGCACTCCAAACAGAGCAAGCGGCACAAAGATCAGGACGGCAAGCAAGCCGATGATCAGCGACAACCCAAACACACGCCAGAAATAAGGCATGCTGTTGGAAAACAGTTCGCCAAAGACAAGCTGCTCTGTTTCCTGGTCAGCCTGATAGGTGCCTCTGATCAAGCCGATCCTGCCGATCGTTCCGAGGAATACGCTCACGATGAGCAGCACCAGAGCCAGAAGGACAATTACCGCAATGATCCATGGGTTGGCTTCAATCCATTGACCAAGCTGCTCGAAAAAGCGCTCAAGCTGAGGGAAGGGCTGGTCGCCCGGTCCTGTTCCTCCGCCACCGCCGCCTCCACCTCCTCCGCCACTTCCGCCGCCGCGTGAACAGGCGGCGAAAACCCCGAAGACCCACAGGATCTTGTGCCTCCAAACGATCTGCCAGGCCCGAGTAAGCACTTCCCCAAAGTTGAAATTCATTCTAACTCCTTATGTTGCTGCTTCCACGGCTCCCGGAAGCGCTTCCAATTTTGGACTGCGTGTCAGACGCAGATATACAAGCATGAACATTGACTTCATATACGTCAGTGAAAAACCCTGCACCACCGCGATGATCGGTAACAGAAAGATGCTGAAAATCGCCATGATCAATCCAAAGGTCTGCAGGCTAAGCTCGGCTTGCGAGCTTTCCATAAACAATGGCAGAAAAAAGAACGGGACCATGAACGGCAGCATGACAATGGAGCTGAGGATGGTAACGCCAAGATAGACGATCAGAGTGACAAGGAGTATGGACCAGAAGTTGTTCCGGACCAGGTCCCAGGCTCGTGAAAGCGCATCACTTACTCCTTTATCATCTACGATGACCGCCGCCAAAGATTGCTCGATCAGTGCGTAGACAACCAGCGCGGCAGGGTAGACCAGCAAAAACAAAGGCTGGATGCATAGCATTCCGATGCCCATGGTTACCGTGCCAATTAACATCAGACAGCCAAAGAACACCAGAAATACCAGTGAAACCCCCAGCCCGACCAGCAGCAAGATGCCCAGCACGCGTCCGAAAAACTTTGCACCCTCCTGAAACAGCTCACGGAACGACAGATCCCCGTCGCCTTCCTCGACGCGCAAAATGCCAAGCGAAGCTGAGGAAACCCCACGCGCGTAAAGCAGCATGGAAAGAATACCGTTCAGCAGATTTACTCCGATAAACAGCAAGCCAAACCCGGGCTCTTGAAAAAAATTCGGACTGGTAAAGGGATTCGAACGCAGAAAAAATATCGGGATAAATATGACGGGCAGGAAGAGCAGGCTCAGCAAAACAGGCAAAATATTAAACAGCCACAACATTTTATGATTCCATGTAATCTGCCAGGCACGGGTGAGCACTTCCCCAAGGTCAAATTTCATGTCTACTCCCATTCGATCGTAGCGGGTGGCTTGCTCGTAATATCATACACCACGCGGTTTATTCCGTCTACTTCGTTGACGATGCGGTTCGAGACCCTCGCCAGCAGGTCATGCGGAAGGCGCGCCCAGTCGGCAGTCATAAAATCCTCGGTGGTCACGGCACGGATCGCGGCAGCTTCCTGGTAGGTGCGCTGGTCGCCCATCACGCCCACCGAGCGGACCGGTAGCAAAACCATAAATGCCTGCGAAGTCTCGGCTTTTTTGCCTAAAAACCCCGCTCTCGATAATTCCTCGAGCAGGATGACATCTGCCGCACGCAGACGGGACACGCGCTCACGCGTCACCTCCCCGAGGCAGCGTACGGTCAGGCCCGGACCCGGGAATGGCTGCCGCCAAACCAGCGCCTCCGGCAGCCCGAGCGCCTCACCCACGGCGCGAACTTCATCCTTGAACAGATAGCGCAGCGGCTCCACCAGCTCGAACTGCATATCCTCGGGCAGCCCGCCGACGTTGTGATGCGTCTTGATCCTCTCTGCTTTGTTCCGGTCTGGCGCGGACGACTCCACGACATCGGGATAGATCGTGCCCTGCACGAGAAACCTGGGCTGCCCCAGCTGCTTTGCCTGTTGTTCAAACACGCGGATGAACTTCTCGCCGACAATTTTCCGTTTCTGCTCAGGTTCAGTCACACCCTGCAGCGCCGAGAAGAACTCGTCAGACGCCTCGACGGTTAACAGCTCCGCGCCCAGGTCTCCCCGGAACGCCGCTGCGACCTGTTCGCCTTCATTCTTCCGCAGGAGACCGGTATCCACAAATACTGCCACCAGTTGATCGCCGATGGCTTGATGCACAAGCGCCGCCGCGACCGATGAATCCACTCCGCCGGAGACCGCGGCGAGCACGCGTTCACTTCCTACCTGTTTACGAATTCGCTCAACCGATTCTTCGATAATGGATGCCGGAGTCCAATTGGGCTTGGTCCCACAAATATCTACAACAAAATGCCTGAGCAGCTTTATGCCATTCGGCGTGTGATGCACTTCGGGATGGAACTGCACGCCGAAGTATTTGCGCTGCATGTCACCCATCGCCGCGAAGGGACTATTGCCGCTGGCAGCGAGAGGAATGAATCCCTCGGGGAGCCTGGTGATCCGGTCACCGTGAGACATCCAGACAGTCGAGAGACCAGAGACTAGAGAAGTAGGGATCAGGGGTTGAATCTCGGCATGACCATACTCGCGCTGCGCAGAGGAGTCAACTTGTCCACCAAGCGCATGAGTTAAGGCTTGCATTCCATAGCAGATCCCGAGGATGGGCAAACCTGTTTTGAAGAGGAAATCCTGAATGTACGGCGCGCCTTCTTCATAGACTGATCTGGGGCCGCCAGAGAGGATGAATCCCTTGGGCTGGATGGCGAGGATTCTTTCCATCGGCGCGTCCCAGGGGAATAACTCGCAATAGACCTGTGCTTCGCGCACACGCCGCGCGATGATCTGTGCATACTGCGAACCGAAATCTAGGATGGCAATTGAGTCCATAGATGAATCTTGTAGGGGCAAGCGAAACCTTTA
>JAICQC010000139.1 GCA_025938055.1 Anaerolineales bacterium
GCGGGCGATGATCGTTTCGGGCGCGTACGCAAACACCGCGTCGCCTTCCAGCTTATGAATGGTCAGGAGCTTTTCGATCTGCATACAGATCGTTTCCAGCAGATCGCTGAGAATTTCATGGGAGTGATCGAGCTCGGTCCCCGCAACGAAAGAGGTATAGCCCGAAATATCGGCAAGAAGCAGATAACCGTGCTGAGTGGTTGTGCCCATGGATTCAGATTTGTGGACCGGAATTGTCGTGATTATACCAGCGGCAAACATTCGCTCCGAACAATTAATTCATGGTTTCTGGAAACTTATTATAATGGGCTCGACGGCGTGAACGATGCGACTAGGGCGCCGGAGTAACCGTGATGGGCGCAAGCGTGATCCCCAGCAATCGTACGAGCTCCAGAGAGTACCGATCATGCTCCTGACGCGCCTGCTCCAATCCATTGTTAAGAGCTTCCTGGTCTGCGCCTCCCACAAATGCCAGCAGGGTTTGAATCATCAGATTCATGTGATTCAACTGGTGAGTTTTCAAGGTTCGCATGCAGGCTGGGATCTGCACATCCTCCGCACTTCGGCGAATGCGCTGCAGGTTTGTGATAATGTCCGAGAGTTGCTGCGCC
Source organism: Anaerolineales bacterium (assembly GCA_025938055.1). The sequence continues at coordinate 612 of JAICQC010000139.1, forward strand.
GTCAGGTCGGATTCCAGCTGGGAGGCAGTATCGAACTCCTGCATCAGACCGTTGACTCCCTGGACGGTGGCGGGTAGATTCTGAGGTGCACAGGGATCATCCATGGGGCTGGCTACTGAAGTTTCTGAGATTTCCACCTGGGTTGGGATAGGCTGGCTGCCACAACCTGCCGCGAATAAAATCCAAAAAAATAATAAATACAGAGCAGGGTTCTTTAGCATGCGCGACATTATAACAGTTGGATGGTAAATGCTGATTGCCGCCGCGAGGCGTGGTATAAAATATGGAATGATTCCCATATCGTCGGCACCAGGTGCCAAATCATTGAAAGGAAGTGTGCAATGAAATTTTCAAGAGCAATTTTTATCGTGATGGTGTTCGTTCTCGGTTTTCAGGCTTGTGCGCCGCAGAACCCCAGCGCTCCACTGCCAACAGCTGCCCTCCCTACGCCCACCGTGATCAGCACGCCGACGCTGACGCCCACGAGGGTCCCGCCGTTTGAACTTGCCCCCATGCAGATGAGGTCGGCGTACGGATTTCGAGCTTCCTGGATGGAAGTGTACTTTACGGAGCCTAACAGCCCGGATGCTGCGGACGCCTCTGGCGGTGTGGATGGACCCCTGTCCGCGGCAATCGTTGCGGCGCGCGAGAGCGTGGATGTTGCCATCACCAGCCTGGGGTTGAATACCATTGTGCAGGCGCTGATACGCGCCCACAGCCGCGGCGTGCCGGTCCGCGTGGTGATGGAGACCGATAACGTGGCGGATCGCCTGAACCCGCAGGAGCTCAAGGATGCAGGCATCCCGCTCGTGGATGATCGCCGGGAGGGGACGATGCACAACAGTTTTCTCGTGATCGATGGCAAGGAGGTTTGGACAGGTTCCATGGAATACACGAGTTCCGGCGTGTTCCGGGAACACAATAACCTGGTCCGGATCTTTTCGGAAGAGGTGGCTGCCAACTATTCCAAAGAGTTCGAAGAGATGTTTGTGAACGACCAGTTCGGCGCCAACGCAGTCCCGGATACCCCCAACCCCCGGGTCACAATCCAGGATATTCAGGTCGAAACCTACTTTTCTCCGGATGACATTACGGTGACCCGGCTGGTACAGCTCCTGGGCGAAGCGCAGGAGAGCATTCATTTCCTGGCGTATTCGTTCACTTCTGATGATATTGGGACGGTCATGCGTCGCATGGCGGAGCAGGGCGTCACAGTTGCCGGAGTATTGGAATCGAGCCCGCTGAACCTGGAAAGCACCTCGGAGTATGCGGAGTTCCAGCAGGCAGGGCTGGATGTCCGTCTGGGGAATCCGTCTGCATTGATCAACCACAAAGTGATCATCATCGACAACCGGATCGTGGTAACCGGTTCCTACGACTTCACCAACCGCTCCGAAACTGAGAACGATGAAAACCTTCTCATCGTTCACAGCGAACTGGTGGCGGAGCGCTTCATGGAGGAATTCCAGCGGATTCAGGAGCGTGCTACCACTCAGTAGCAGCCATCCTGGCAATTACGCTCACGGGTTCGACCCGCCGTTTTCGTTGAGGTCCATACCGTTCAGAGTCTGGCTTGCAAGCCCGGCTGAACGCTGGACCTCAGCGTTTTTTTCGGAAGCGGCTTTATATTCTGTATGTTCAATTCTGCCTTATAATCTGATCGCTCGTCAGCAGGGAAATTTTTATGCTGCCAAAACGCAAACTTCGAGTTTTTCTCTGTCACGCCTCGCAGGATAAGAAATCGGATGTCACAACGACATCCGATTTTTTGCTATTTCCCTAACCTCGCCCGTTCTTCTTCGATGACACTTTCTTCCAGCTTCTTGAACAGCGGACCGGGCTGTCTCATCTGCTTGTTCGGTTCCAGCTCACTGTGCTTCCACTTCGGTTCACTGTCAGCGGGCGGGCGGTAGCGGATGACGTTATGTACACCGAGATCATCCTCGACTTCCTCGATGTATTGGTCCCCAAAGAGCGGCGTGTCGTAGCCCAGGAAAGAGTTCAATTTCTCGGACGTGAACGGCAGGAACGGCGCGAACATCACCTTAAGCGAATCGATGGCTCGCAGCGCGGTGTAGATCGTCTTGGCGGCTTCGGCTTTATCCTTCTTGACCTCGGACCACGGGGAAGTCTGGTCGAGATATTGATTGACAGCGGTCGCCAGCTTCATTGCTTCGCTCAGCGCGGCGCGCAGGCGGACGGCTTCCAACTCCCTACCGACGGATTCGAATCCGGCTTCCACAGTGTTGAGTAGAGCCGTGTCGGTGGGACGCAGGTCCGCACTGTCGGGCACATGCCCTTCCCAGTGTTTGTAGGCGAACGATAGCACTCGGTTGACGAGGTTGCCCCAGGTCGCCACGAGCTCGTTGTTGTTGCGCGCCACGAAGTCCGCCCAGTCCCAGTCGCTGTCTCTCATCTCGGGCATATTGACCGTCAGATAGTAGCGCAGGGCATCGGGGTCGTAGCGTGTCAGTGCGTCTCGTCCCCAGACCGCCCAGTTGCGCGAGCCGCTGATCTTCTGTCCCTCCAGGTTCATGAACTGGTTGGCAGGCACATCAAAAGGCAGGGTGAGTGGCTTTTCATCTCCGGCAAATATTTTGAGGAACTCTCCGCCCGCGCCCATCAATTCGGCGGGCCACAACGATGTATGGAAGAAGATATTGTCCTTTCCGATGAAGTGGAACTGCTTCGCCTCGGGGTTGACCCACCACTCGCGCCACGCGTCAGGTTGGCTGGAGATCAGGCTCCACTCGATCGGCGCGGAAAGGTAGCCGATGACCGCCTCGAACCAGACGTAGATGCGTTTGCCTGATTCGGTCCAGCCTTCGATCGGGATGGGTACGCCCCAGTCCAGGTCGCGCGTGATCGGGCGCGGCTTAAGTCCCTCGGCTTCGATCTTGCCCAGTGACTCTCCGATGACCGGTTCGCGCATGTGCTCGGCGCGCTGCTGCAGGAACTTCTTGACGTCAGGCTCCAGCTTGGAGAGATCGAGATAAAAATGCTCGGTCTCACGCAGCTCGAGCGCGCCGCCTTCCTTGGAACGCGGGTTGATCAGTTTCTCAGGCTCGAGTACGTTGCCGCAGTTGTCGCACTGGTCGGAGCGCGCGCCTTCGAATCCGCAGATATAACAAGTCCCTTCGACGTAGCGGTCAGGAAGAAACCTTTTCGATGATGGCGAATACCACTGCAACGACTTCTGTGTGAACAAAAATCCGTTTTGCTTCAACGCCAGGAACATCGCCTGCGACACCTTGAAATGGTTCTCGGTGTGGGTAGTGGTGAAAAGATCATAGGTAATGCCCCAGCCCTTGAACAGTTCCAGGAAGCCGTCATGGTATTGCTTGTACACTTCCTCAACGGGTCTTCCTTCTCGATCCGCCGCCAGCGTAACGGGCGTCCCATGCGAGTCCGTGCCGCTGACCATGAGCACATTGTTGCCTTTGAGTCTGTGATAACGCGCGACGATGTCACCAGGCAGGTGTGAGCCGGTAATATTGCCAACGTGGATTTCGGCATTAGCGTAGGGCCAGGCGATGGCGATTAAGATGTTTTTGAGCATGACTTCTCCTTCGGAGAGCGTCCAGCTATCAGCGTGTAGCTTTTGGCTGTAGGTTTCCAGATCTGGCTGACCGCAGATTGCTGAGTGCCAATCGCTGCGTCAGCTCATACAAACAAAAAAGCTGCCCACATCACTGGGACAGCCTCTTGACTCGATGCAAGCGAGACTAACGTGCTTCCCAGGCGCGGCAGGACATCTCCATAGGCATGGTCATTGTCACCACTTGGGAAGAAGGTCGTGTAATCATTTCGTCAAGTTTACTATGTCCTAGTAACTCTGGCAAGTGGCGGGGTTAGGAACCAATAGACGTGTAACCCCGTCCTATCTCTGAGGAGCCAAAATGAGAAAGCCACTCTTGTTGATTCCACTATTAATTGTGCTTCTGGCTTGCAATATTAGTATTAACACAACACCCACTTTAATCGCCACGGTAACCGAGCAGGCAACATTTACCCCCACTCCTGAGCCCACGCCGACCGTTCCAACGAATGGGACCATAACAGGACAGCTATCGTACCCATCTGAATTCATACCGCCTCTGCGCGTAGTGGCGTTCAGCCTGACGGACGGCAAAGCTTACTTTTTGGACACCGCCATGAACCAACGGGAGTATTCCATGGACGTGCCGCCGGGTACCTATCATGTGGTTTCCTATCTCCATGAAGGCGTTGCTGGGAATACCGGTCAAGTGGATTCTTATACGCTCGGCGGCGGACCCTTCGCGGGTGGATATACTCAGATGGTGCCGTGCGGCCTGGCGGTTGGCTGCGATGATCATAGCCTTCTACCTGTTACCGTGAGTGCAGGTCAAACCGTCGCGGCTGACCCCGGAGACTGGTACGCACCGGAAGGGACCTTCCCGCCGATGCCAAATCCATAACCCAGATAATTCTTCTTCAAACATAAAGGCGTGAGATTTCGATCTCACGCCTTTATGTTTCTACTCGTCGAGCAAATCTTTGAGGGTTGCGAAGGGAGAATCGCCGGGATCCTGGCTGTGCCCGCAGTCCTTCAGGTTCAAGTCCTGGCCGCATTCAATACAAAGACCCTTGCAATCGGGGTCATGCAGGGGCTTGATGGGAATCTCCAGCAGGGCGTATTCACGGATCAGGGGCGCGAGGTCAATATGTGCATCATCAGGTACAAGCAACTCTGATTCACTCACAGATTTCTTATTAAACGCATACAGTTCAGTAATTTCCCACTTCAGTGGATACCTGAACTCCTTAAGACACCTTACGCATTCAAGCATCGTATCTGCCGAGAACTTTCCCTGCACCACCAATCCCTGGGGTGTGCGTCCAATGTCCACCTTGCCTGTGAAGTTTTGCAATTCAAGATCATCGATCTTGACATACTCTAATTCAAATGGGATCTCGTGGCTGTATCCGACTTCTTCATGGATGATAAAGCCGACATTGATTCGAAACGGTTTACGTGGGTTAGGCATGGGATTTCTCTTATTGGTCACATAGGCGGCTTCACGGTGTGCACCTCAACCATGTCCGCCGACCGGGACCAATCGTATCTAGATTTTTCGATCGACAATAAATTTCGCCAGATGTTCCAGCGCTTCCCGTTCAGGGGAAACCGGCACGTCGCTTAGTGCACGCAAGGCGCGGCTGACAGCTCCTCTCGCGTCGTCCATTGCCTGTTGGATGGCTGCGCTTTGACGGATACTATCCACCAGTCTTTGTACCCGCTCGGTGTCCTTCCAGCCGCCCTCTGGCAAAGACAGGATATCTTCATCACGCGGATTGGCTTCGGCATAATAAATAGCGGGCAAAGTTACCAGCCCGTTGAGCAGATCGGAACCGATGGGCTTGCCCACCGCGGATTGCTCGCCGGTGAAATCTAGGATGTCGTCCACGATCTGGAACGCCATGCCGACCTCGTAGCCGAATACTTTCATAGACGCACGCATCTCCTCATCTTCGGTGGCTACCATCGAGGCTGCCAGCGCTGCCATCTCGAACAGGGAGGCGGTCTTGGCATAAATGCGCTGGTAATAGTTGTCACGCTCAATGATGCCGCGCGCCGAGAACATCTGCGTCAATTCGCCGTTGACAATGATCGCCAGGGTTTCCGCAAAAAGCTTCATGAGCGGCAGGTAATCCGTCTCTGCAGCGAGCTTGGCTGCGCGGGCAAACAGGAAGTCACCAGTCAGAACGGTCGCGGCGGGAGACCAGCGTGCGTTCAACGTGGGCATCCCTCGGCGCAGGAGCGCACCGTCGATCAGATCATCGTGGACCAGCGTGGCTGTATGTAGCAATTCCACAGAAGCGCCGAGCGTGATCAGCTTTTCCTCGGGCGCGCCCAGCATGTTCCCGACAAGCAAGCCGAGTGTGGGTCTGATGCGCTTGCCTCCCGCCGACAAAAGATGTTCCAGAGCAGAGCGCAAGTCCGGGTGATGGTCCTCTCCCGCCTGTTCCCGAATCCGCTGCTCGACAAATTGGAGTTGATCCTGCACCGATGTAAAAAAGGTGGTGGAGTTCAAGCGTCAGCCTCCCCAACCGAACAAGCTCGCGGCGTTCGCGGCGGTCACTTCAGCGACCTGTTCGCGGGTTGTCATATGAATTTCCGCAATTTTATCAGCAATATGCGCGACAAATGCGGGCTCGTTCCGCTTGCCGCGCTGAGGGACGGGAGTAAGGAAGGGCGAGTCGGTTTCGATAAGGAGTCGAGTCATCGGTAATTGTTTGATGATGTTCCGCTTCTCTTCGGCATTCTTGTAGGTAACCGGTCCCGTCACGCCAATGTAGAAGTTCAGGGCGATGGCTTTTTGCGCCATTTCCAGATTCCCGTTAAAGGAATGGAGCACGCCGGGTCGTTCGGCAAGTGGATGATGCTCGGCAGCAAGAGTCTTGTGCCATTCACTTAGGATGTCCAGCAAGTCAATCGATGCCTGCCCAAACCATTCGTCGTTCTCCTCGCGCATGTGGATGATCACAGGCTTGTTTACTGCGCTTGCAAATACAAGCTGTTGTTTCAGGATATCGCGCTGACGAGCCCGTTCCCTCTGACCCTTGACCCAGTAGTAGTCAATGCCGATCTCGCCGACGGCGACAACCTTCGGATGCTTCACCAACTCCCAAACTTCGCCAAAAGTATCTTCCGAAAAATGTTCCAGGTCCGTAGGATGAAAACCCACCGCTGCATACACCACCGAATCAGCCTCTGCCAGCTGCACCGCCGCCTTGCTTGAGTTCTGCTCGAGCCCCGGCACAAGGATGCGCGTCAACCCTGCTTCCCTAGCGCGTGTGAGCACCGCCTCGCGGTCGGGGTCGAACTTGTCATAGTCCAGGTGACAGTGGGTGTCAGTAAGCATACTCGCCAGTGATTGTGAAAATTATAACATAATAGGTCGGAATTCTCCTATAACAAAAAAGTCCTGCCACTGGCAGGACCTGAATAGATTAACTGAATCTTACTCCATCGTTATCCCGGCGATCTTCAAGCCATCCCGAAGGATCGCCTGCACTTTATCCTGATGAGTGGTCTCGCAATACACGCGCATGATCGGTTCCGTGCCGCTGAAACGGATCAACAGCCAGCCGCCATCCTCCAGTTTGAACTGGAAGCCATCCACCGTCACCAGCTCGGTCACTTTCAATCCGCCAAGCGTTTCGGGCTTTGCATTGAGGATCATTTGCTCGCGAGATTTGCGGTCTCCAGAGAAAGGAGTATCGATACGGTCGTAGAAGTGCTCACCGACCTTGTCGAAAAGCATTTTGAGCAGTTCGGTCGGCTTTTTGCCGGTGCGGACCATGAAGTCCAGGAAATACAAACCTGCCAGGATGCCATCGCGCTCCGGGACATTGCCGCGGAAGGCATAGCCGCCGCTCTCTTCACCGCCGATCATGGCATCTGTTTCCAGCATTTTCGGCGCCACATATTTGAATCCGACACCTGTTTCGTGAACAGGCACGTCGTATAGTTTGCCAAGTTTGTTCAGCATGGTTGTGGTCGACAGAGTCTTCACGATAGCCCCGCGTTCGCCGCGTACCTCAAGCAAATACAACGCCAGCAGCCCGTACACACGCAATTGGTTAATGAATTCGCCGTTCTCATCGCCGATGCCGCAGCGGTCGGCGTCGCCATCTGTGATGAGCAGCACGTCGGCATTGTGCTTGATCGTCGCTTCGAGTCCCACGTCGATGTTCGGGCGGATGGGTTCCGGTCGCTTCATATCGGGGAAGGACGGGTTACGGGTGTTATGGATCTCGATCACACGCGTCTGACCGCCCTCCAGAAGTCTTGTGAACCAGCCCGCGCCGTTACCCCACATGGCGTCCACCAATACGGTAAAGCCTGCCTCCTTGATTTTTTCCATATCGACCAGTTTGTGGAGGTTTTCGATATACGCCTCAGAGGCATCGAACATGACGATCTTGCCATCGCGCATGCCTGCACTCGTGGAGATGTGCTTCACCTCCTCCACCGAGTCGGGGATCAGCGCCTCGATGCGCTTCAAGCCATCGGGGTCGATCGCGCCGCCGTTCTCATCCCGTACCTTGAACCCGTTATCCGTCGGGGGGTTGTGTGAGGCGGTGATGTTGACCGCGCCGCATGCCTTCTTGTGAACCACCGCAAATGCAATGACCGGTGTGGGCGTCGCGCCGTCCGTAAGGTAAACACTAAATCCATTGCCTGCCAGGACTTCTGCGGTCGTTGCGGCAAAATTCTCGGAGGCAAAGCGTTTGTCATAACCCACCACCACCCATTGACCCTGTTTGCCCTGCTCCATGAGATAGGATGCAAATCCCTGGGTTGCGCGGCGGACGTTGTCAAAGGTGTAATCCTCCGCGATCCCACCCCGCCAGCCGTCGGTCCCGAATCCGATTTTGTATGCCATGAAAAAACTCCTCCTCAAGATGAATAGCGAGGAGATTATAAAGTAGAACTCCGAGACTGCGAAGCGTCTCGGAGTTCACGTCATTCTTCTTAGTCGGCTGCCAGCCAGTTCTTGGCAGCCTCCATATCGTCGAAGTATTTGAGAGGCTGTCCTGTCAGCGCGGTGAGAAGGTCGCCCAGCTTGCGTTTCATACCTGAGACGCCCAGCACAGCCGTTTTGCGGACGTAGGTTTTGGTTGCCGCTGAGGCGTTATTCATGGCGCCAAGCAGATCGCTTCCTACATTGGTGTCACGGAAATCAGAAAGTACAAGTACTGAATCCAAAGGCTGCGCCATGACGATCTTCTGTACCTCAGCCAGTTCTGCCTTTATCAGGGCAGAATCATAAAAATTTTTGGAGAAATCCTGGTAGAGGATCTTCTTCCCTTGATGTTCAATCCAGTTGGAACGCATGGCTTCCTTCTGCTTTCTATTGATTTCCTCGAGGAAATTATACTCAGATAGTCCTGGACGGTCTCGACAAATTTGTTTGCTGCGCCTATACTACATGGATAGCAACTAACATTGCTGGGATCGTATTTCGTGAGGCGCACATGACAAAGCATCTCGTGGTTGTAGCGGGGAATATCGGTGTGGGGAAGACTTCATTGACAGAACGGATCGGCTCACGGCTTGGCTGGTGGACGGGGTTTGAATCTGTGGCAGACAACCCCTATCTCGCGGATTTTTATTCCGATATGCGCGCCTGGGCATTCCATCTGCAGATCTTTTTCCTGGGGCACCGGGCTGAGCAGTATATGGAAGCCGCGCGGGACCAGCGCTCAGCAATCCTGGACCGCAGCATCTACGAGGATTTCTATATTTTTGCCCGCGCCCTGCATCATATGGGAGATGTGGCAGAACGGGATTACCTCGCCTACAGGCGTCTGTTCGACCTGGTTGTGATGAGCACGCCGCGCCCGAACCTGTTGATCTACCTCAAGGCGCCGGTCAATGTGCTGATGGACCGCATCCGCCGTCGGGCGCGCAACATGGAGACAGGCATCACGCCCGAGTATCTGACCCTGCTCGATACCTTCTACGACGAGTGGCTGGGTGCTTTCGACCTGTGCCCGGTCCTGACGATCAGCACCGCTGACCTGGACTATGTCCACCAACCCCAGCATCTGGATACTGTGATCGAACGCATTCAGGAGAAACTGGCGGGCAAGGAAGTCATGGAGTTCTAGGAGCATCTATGGACATCGCAGATCAAAGC
>JAICQC010000466.1 GCA_025938055.1 Anaerolineales bacterium
CCTTTGCGGCGAGCATTGGGTTCGGGGCGCCCTGGGTGAGTGTTTTGCTAACCTTCCTCATCGTGATCGCCGTCGTCATCGGCTTGCAGACTGTGGGCGTTGTACTCATGGCTGCCATGCTCATCGGTCCTGCAGCTGCCGCGCGCCAGTGGACGAACCGTCTCGACCACATGATCGTGATCTCTGCCCTGTTTGGAGCGCTCTCGGGAATCGGCGGCGCGCTCGTCAGCGTGAGCGAATCCCGTTTGCCGACTGGTCCCATGATCATCCTTGTCCTGACCCTGATCGTCGCGGTCTCCTTTATGTTCGGTTCAGCGCGGGGGCTGGTCTGGGACTGGCTCAACAGCCGCAACCGAAAACTGCTGCCGCCCGAGGAGATCGTATGAACTCCAGTACCGTTATTATCATCGCTGGTATTCTGGTTGCAACCGCCTGCGGCTTGCTCGGCGTCTTCCTCGTCCTCCGCAAAATGAGCATGATGGCAGATGCCATCAGCCACGCGATTCTGCCGGGCTTGGTGGCAGGCTTCTTCTTTGCCAACGGACCCAATTTGCTGGCGGGATTCCTGGGCGCGGCTCTCGCCTCCCTCCTGACCGTCAGCCTCGTGGAGGCGATTCAAAAGAGTCGCCGCGTCTCGAACGACTCAGCCATTGGGATCGTCTTCCCGGCGATGTTCGCGCTGGGCACGGCTCTTGTCTCACGCTTCTTTGCCAATGTACACCTGGATGCGGATGCCATCCTGTACGGGAACATCGAGTTCGCCGCGCAGGATACGTTGATCGTCAATGGTGTCAACCTCGGTCCTCAGTCGTTCTGGGTAATGGGCACGCTGCTCATCCTTAATCTGTTGTTTGTGATCCTCTTTTACAAGGAACTAAAGCTTGCCACCTTCGATGCCGGTCTGGCTGCGACGCTCGGCTTTTCTCCGCTCGTGATTCATTACGGTTTGATGATCGTGGTCTCACTGACGGCGGTTGGCGCGTTTACAGCCGTAGGCGCGGTGCTCACCGTCGCGTTGATGATTGTTCCTGCCGCAACGGCGTATCTGCTGACCCAGCGTCTCAAGGTCATGATCAGTCTTGCTGCATTGATCGGGGCGCTGTCGGCTGTCGGCGGTTTCTACGTCGCGGTGGCTCTGGATACTTCCATCGCAGGTGCAATGACCACAGTCGCCGGACTGCTCTTTGGCGCCGCCCTGATCTTCTCCCCCTCACAGGGAGTTGTGGCGCGGATGATCCAACTGCAAAGACAGCGCCTGTACTTCGCCACCGAGAATCTGGTTATCCATCTGCACACCCATGAAAACACCAGCATCGCCGAAAGCGAAAGCCGCATCGAACATCTCACAAAGGAGCTGCGCTGGAAGCCGGACTTTGCCCAGCGTGTGGTGCAGAATGCGCTCCGCAGGGACTATGTGATACGCACCAATGGGCATCTCGCGCTAACGGACCTTGGTCGTGACTTCGCGGAAAAAGAGTAGATTCTGCGTTTCGTAAAGCGTGCTCGTCAACACATGACTAAGCATTTTGGGGCATGTCCTGAGCAGACTTTGACGGGTATACTCGGGCTGGTGGAGAACACAAGGTCACACATTTGATTCCTTCGCGGCAGTGACTATCCATTCGAAAAGGAATGTCCATGTCAAAAGCAGTCTTTCAGCCGCTTTCCTCCTACACCGAGTATCCCGTCGAAGAGATGCAACAACGTGCTCTTGCGTTTCGCAGGCATATGCAAACGCGCCGCACCGTCCGGCAATTTTCAGATCGCCCCATACCACGCGAGGTGCTCCAGGAGTGTATCCTCACCGCCGGCACCGCGCCCAACGGAGCCAACCTGCAGCCCTGGCACTTTGTTGTGGTTTCTGATCCCGAAGTCAAACGTGAGATTCGCATCGCCGCGGAACAGGAAGAGCGTGAGTTCTATCAGCGCCGCGCTCCACAGGAATGGCTGGATGCTCTGGCTGTGATTGGCGTGGATGACCGCAAACCGTTCCTCGAAATCGCTCCTTGCGTAATCATTGTCTTTGGAAAGAACCATAGCCAGCTTTCGGATGGGCAGCGTGTGAAGAACTATTACATGAACGAATCAGTTGGCATTGCCACGGGGTTTCTGATCACAGCCATCCATAACGCGGGACTGGTTTCCCTTACGCACACGCCCAGCCCGATGGGATTCCTGAACGACATCCTGCATATTCCCCCGGATCAAAAGCCCTTCCTGATCTTGGTTGTTGGTTATCCTGCGGCAGACGCGCAGGTGCCGCAGATCACCAAGAAATCACTGGAGGAGATCGCAACATTTGTGTAGTGACGGCTGTATGGTAGTCGCAGACAGGTGTGCTATACTACTTTTATTAACATTCAGAAGAGCACGGCACAAGAGTCTACTCGTGATGACCAATGTCTGAACTGGCTGCTGATTTTCTCTCGCTCCCGCGCGAATACCAGGACGTTATTTGTCTTGCACAAGACCAGAACAGGATCAAGGTCACACCTCTTCAATTGTTAGTTGGAGGCTGGTCCGGCGCGTTCGTTTACCTGGTCAGTGTGTCGTCGGATGCGTCTAACCTCGTCGAGCACTGCATCCTCAAACTGGATCGCAAGGGAAAGTCTGCCAGATCGGATGAGATTACACGGCACAATACGGTAATTAATAAGTCCACACCTGCATTTGCCCGGAATCACATTGCCGAACTCGTCTTCGACCGCGTCGAACAGGAGGGAGCCATCGCGATCTTCTACCGGATCGCCGGTCAGTCTTTGCTCAAGTATCGCCCCCTGTCGAACTACGAACGGCAGAGCCAGCTCAAAACCATTTTTGCACGAACAAATCATGTATTGATGAATGGGTGGAATGCAGATGTTGTATTCCAGCAGGCAGTCCATCCGCAGAAAATCCTGAAAACATGGCTCGGCTTTCGGCTGGATGCCGGGGGAAACATCGAACGCTTCCTGCAGGAAGTATGCCAGGTCCATCCAGACGTTCCAGGATTTCTGATCCATGGGCACGTTTTCCCGAATCCCTTACATCATGCCCGCACCAACGACCTATGGGGCAAGGTTCGTCCCCTGGATATTGCTACTGGCTTTCTCCATGGGGACTTGAACACCAATAACATCCTGGTGAAATTCTCTGAGGATAAAGAATCGCTGGAAGGCTACTATTTAATCGACTTTGCACTCTTCAAAGAAGGCATGCCCTTGCTGTACGATCAGCGCTATCTGGAGATGTCCTACCTGATGCAGGCGATGTCAGATGTCTCATTTGCAAAGTGCATTAACTTTCTCACGTTACTTGCGGTGGCAGATGTGCCTGACCCTCATAAAGTGCCCATCGAGATATCTGGAGTTAGCGCAGTGATCGCTTCTGCCCGGAGTGTCTTTGCAGCCTGGGTCCAGGAAAACCATCCAAGCCTGTACGATGATCTGTGGGGACAATACTGGCTGGCTGGAGTCGCCGCCGGGTTGGCATATTGCCACAAACCCGGCCTGCCAGAGGAAGGACGTCTGGCAGGGTTAATCTATGCTGCTGCCAATCTGAAGCG
>JAICQC010000232.1 GCA_025938055.1 Anaerolineales bacterium
ATGGCGAGACCTCCGAGGAAGAGGAAGTACGCCGCTTGACAAATCAGTTATACGAGAGGATCGATTGGGATTGGGCAAGAGCCGATGGGGCAACGCTCAGCCATGGCTTGAAGCCTGGATCTGGATTTTTGGAATACCGCTGGGAGGGCTACGATGAGTCACTGTTGCTCTATATTCTTGCCCTGGGTTCACCTACCCATCCGATCCCGGCAGAAAACTACGCTGCGGTGATGAAAGGATATGTCTGGAAGAAGATTTATGATTACGAATGCCTGTATGCCGGTCCCCTTTTTGTCCACCAGTATCCACATATGTTTATCGATTTTCGGCAAATCCAGGATGACTATATGCACGAGCGGGACCTGGATTATTTTGAAAACAGCCGGCGCGCTACTTTGATCCAGCAGCAGTATGCCATCCGCAATCAGAATGAGTTTGCCGGATACGATGAATTCAATTGGGGAATCACAGCCAGCGACGGACCCGGTCCCGCCACACTAAAAATTGACGGCATCGAGCGGGTCTTCTATGACTATATCGCCCGCGGAACTCCATACGGTCCCGATGATGGTTCCCTGGCGCCCTGGGCGGTAGTCGCTTCTCTCCCTTTTGCTCCAGAGATCGTGCTTCCCTCCATAGAAAAGTTTGAAGAGCTTAAGTTGAAAGAAGATATTTATGGATACAAAGCTACTTTTAACCGCACCTACCCGCATGAATCTGACAGCGAATATGGCTGGGTTTCCCCGTATCACTTCGGCATCAACCAGGGACCCATCGTCCTGATGATCGAGAATTATCGGACGGGGTTCCTCTGGGATCTAATGAGACGCTGCCCTCCTATCGTTCAGGGACTGCGCAAAGCCGGGTTTCGCGGTGGATGGTTGGATGAATAAACAGGAAGGAAAAGGAAATGAGAAGGAAAGCATCTGCAAGTATATCTGATGAAAAAGAAGTGAACGAGCTGCTTGATGAACTCCAGCATGACGCCTTCAAATATTTTTTAGATAATACAAATCCTGAGAATGGGTTGGTGCTCGATAGCACCTGGGATGATTCTCCATCCAGTATTGCTGCGGCTGGCTTTGGTCTCTCGGTTCTTCTGGTCAGCGTTGAACGTGAGTGGCTCTCGCGAGAAGAAGCTGTGGGACGGGCTTTGAGCACATTGCGGTTTTTCGCAAATAGTCATCAGGGTCCAGAGCCAGACGCAACTGGTTACCAGGGTTTTTACTATCATTTTCTTGATCCAGCGAGTGGCAAACGTGCATGGGATTGTGAGCTTTCGACGATTGATTCCACCATTTTGATATTTGGGATGCTCAGCGCGGCACAATATTTCGATCGTGATCTGCCGGGGGAACGCGAAATTCGTGAGCTTGCAGAGCAGCTTTACCTTCGGGCAAACTGGAATTGGGCGCAGGATGGAGAACTAACCGTCAGGCATGGCTGGTTGCCGGAAAGCGGCTTTCTGGAACATCGCTGGCAGGGGTACGACGAAGCGTTGCTCCTCTATCTGTTAGGACTTGGATCATCAGATCATCCACTGCCTCGTGAGAGCTATCAGGCTTTTGTATCTACCTACCGTTGGGAAAATCTTTATGGATATGAACTCCTCCATGCTGTGCCGTTATTCGTCCACCAATTCTCACACGTCTGGATTGACTTCCGCGAGATTCAGGATGAGCCGATGCGCGCCCGCAGTATCGATTACTTTGAGAACAGTCGGCGCGCCACGTATGTCCACCAACAACATGCCATTCAGAACCCTCATCAATTTCAGGGGTACGGCGAGTTTACTTGGGGAATTACAGCCAGTGAGGGTCCAGTCTCAGGACCCAAGCCTCAAGAGATAAATGGGCGCACGTTCTATGGGTACCTGGCGCGCGGTGTGCCCGAGCCAGACGATGGCACCCTCTCTCCCTGGACGGCGATCACATCGCTGCCGTTTGCGCCGGAGATCGCGCTTCCCACCATCAAGCATTACGCAGAAACTTTCCCACAGCTGTCCGGTAAGTATGGGCTCAAATGCAGCCTGAACCCGAGCTTCCCTGGAGAGACAGATGCTGATCAGGGCTGGTTCTCAGACCACTATTATGGCATCAATGAGGGACCGATTATCCTGATGATCGAGAACTACCGTACGGAGTTTTTATGGGAGTTGATGAAACGATGCAAGCCCATCATTGAGGGATTGCGCAAAGCCGGCTTTCGAGGTGGATGGTTGGATGAGTAGTAGATCCATGAATAACGACTTCCGTCATCCTTGAGCGCAGGTGTTATGACCCAGGAGTTCCAGAACAATGGCTAAAGATGAGGTGGATATGCTAAGAGACAAAGTAGTAGTGATTACCGGTGCATCGGCTGGTGTGGGACGCGCAATGGCTCGACTCTTTGCGCAGCGCGGTGCTCACATCGGTCTGCTTGCGCGGGGAGTGGACGGATTGGAAGGAGCCAGGAAGGATGTCGAAAGAGTTGGGAGGAAAGCCCTGGCGCTGTCTGTGGATGTCGCCAATGCTGAAGAAGTCGAGAAGGCGGCGGAACAGGTGGAGCGCCAGCTCGGTCCCATCGATATTTGGATCAACAATGCGATGGCATCCGTATTTTCGCCCATTAAAGAGATGACGCCTGATGAGTTCAAGCGTGTCATTGAGGTGACATACCTGGGATATGTATATGGAACTCTCGCCGCCCTGCGCCGGATGCTGCTACGCGATAAGGGAACAATCGTTCATGTCGGTTCGGCGCTGGCATATCGAGGTATACCGCTCCAATCCGCATATTGCGCGGCAAAACATGCTGTGCAGGGCTTCACTGAATCACTTCGTTCCGAGTTGATTCACGACGGCAGCCATGTGCGGGTGATCATGGTTCACCTCCCGGCGATCAATACCCCGCAATTCGGTTGGGTGAAAACTCGCCTGCCGCGCAAACCTCAGCCGGTGCCTCCAATTTTCCAACCCGAAATTGCGGCAGAGGCGATCCTGTTCGCCGCAACACATAAACGCCGGGATCTGTGGCTGGGGTTTCCAACGTGGAAGATCATCATTGGCAACCGCTTAGCCCCGGGTTATGTAGACCGTTATTTAGCCGACAATCTCTATGAAGCGCAACAGTATGATGGCTTTGTCAGTCCAGATCGGCAGCACAACCTGTGGGAGCCGGTCCCGGGCGACCACGGGGCGCATGGAGACTTCGATGAGCGCGCCACGGATTTCAGTTCCCAATTCTGGCTGACAACTCACGCCCGCCGCCTGGGCGCCGCTGGCCTGGCGGGACTGGCTTTGGCTGCTTTGATCGTTTTCAGGCGAAGTTGAGAAGATGAAGGATTTGAACCCCCATAAGCTGCTGAGAAGAATTTGCCTGATCGCCGTATCTGGAGTGCTGCTGGGCGGCTGCACGGGTGTGCCCTCAAGTCTCGATCCCCAAAGCCCGGCTGCTGAGCAGATTGCCAGACTATGGTGGGTAATGTTCGCTTTGGGTACGATCATCTGGATAGGAGTTGTTGTACTGCTGCTCATCGGACTCTTTCGCCGTCAGCATAATACAGAGGATTACACCCTGCTTGGGGAGAAAGAGCTTGCCCGCAGCGTCAATCTCTGGATCGTGGGCGGTGGGATCGTGATGCCCACCCTTGTTCTCGTTGGTCTGATTGCATTAACTGTTGGGACATTGCGTGATATCCCCGTGGCAGCCCCGTCTGATGGGGTTGTGATCGACGTAATCGGGCACCAATGGTGGTGGGAAGTCCGTTACCCGGAACAGGGTATCACCCTGACTGACGAGATTCGGATTCCAGCTGGCCAGCCAATTGAAGTAAGGCTGTCATCCAGGGACGTGATCCATAGTTTTTGGGTGCCGGAGCTGCACGGCAAATTTGACCTTGTTCCTGGTAAGACTCTTGTATTTATCTTGCAAGCTGACCAGCCTGGTGAATATCTTGGTCGCTGTGCAGAGTTCTGCGGCCTCCGCCATGCGAGGATGACCTTTACCGTGGTGGCTATGCCGCCCGAGGAATTTACAGCCTGGCTAAACTCGCAGACTGAATCTGCTGTTGATTTGATTCCTTGACAACCTAGAATATGAATCCTAATACATCTGAGGTACCGCAAGACAGGCACGAATTCCCCAATATTGATGCCGGTCCGCCTGAGACTGTGGAAACGCTAAAACGTGTTTGGGCAGACCCGCCGGGTTGGCGCGGCTGGGTGGCTGCCGTCCAGAACGATACCATCGGGGTGCGCATCTTGGCAACCGCCTTCTTCTTCTTTATCCTCGGCGGTTTCGACTCGCTTGTGATTCGCACGCAGCTCGCCGTGCCGGAAAACACCTTTATCGACGCTGAACTGTATAACAAGTTTTTCACGATGCATGGCTCGGTAATCATGTTTCTCGTCATCCTTCCGATGCTGGAGGGATTCACGATTCTGGCTCTTCCCTTTTTGCTTGGCAGCCGTGAGATGCCATTCCCACGCCTGGGTGTGTATAGCTACTTTACCTTCCTGTTCGGCGGGCTTCTCTTCTATAGCAGCGCATTGCTCGAGGTTGTGCCCGATACCGGCTGGACCGCTTATGTGCCATTGAGCAACGCAACATACTCGCCCGGTCTTCCACTGGATTACTGGCTGCTCGGTCTTGGTGTGGCAGAGGTCGGCGCTATCGCTGCAGGGGTGGAGATTATCATTGCAATCCTGAAGATGCGCGCGCCCGGCATGACCCTCAGCCGGATGCCGCTCTTCGCCTGGGCGATGCTTGTCACAGCATTCATGCTGATCTTTGCATTCACTACACTGCTGGTCGCCAGTCTATTGCTGGAACTGGATCGCAAGCATGGCACGCAGTTCTTTAATCCCAATGGGGGCGGCAGCCCGCTCCTGTGGCAGCATCTGTACTGGATTTTTGGCCACCCTGAAGTATATATCCAGTTCCTTCCCGCTACGGGAATCGTTTCCATGATCCTGCCTGTATTCACGCGCAGATCCATTATTGGTTATCCATATATCGCCATGGCAATCGTCGCGACTGGCTTTCTCAGCTTCGGACTGTGGGCGCACCACATGTTTTCCACCGGGCTGCCACAGATCGTGCTATCGCTTTTTGCTGTTGCCAGCATGATGATCGCGATCCCCAGTGGAGTACAGGTCTTTGCCTGGTTGGCAACCATCTGGAATGGACGTCCGGTCTGGAAGACTCCATTCCTGTTTATCCTCGGCTTTCTGGTGTTGTTTGTTTTCGGCGGGATCACGGGAGTCATGACCGCAGCGGTGCCGTTTGACTGGCAGGTGCACGACTCCTATTTCGTTGTTGCGCATTTCCATTACGTCCTCATCGGCGGCGCGGTATTCCCGATCTTTGCGGGTTTCTATTACTGGCTGCCAAAATTCACGGGGAAGCTGCTCAGCGAGACACTGGGACGCTGGAACTTCTGGCTGATGTTCATTGGCTTCAACATTGCTTTCTTCCCCATGCATATCGTTGGTCTGATGGGTATGCCGCGCCGCATCTATACTTATCCGGCAGAGACGGGCTGGGGGATCTACAATCTGATCTCTACAATCGGCGCGTTCATTCTTTTCTTTGGGATTTTGCTCTTCGCTGTCAATGTGATCCTCAGTGTTTGGAAGGGGAAACCGGCAGGCGGCAACCCTTGGAACGGCGATTCCCTGGAGTGGGCTGTTCCCTCACCGCCGCCAAACTACGGCTTCGCCGTCGCTCCGATTATTCGCAGCCGGCATCCGCTGTGGGAGCAATCTGACCTGCATCGGGGAGAGCCGCGGCTTGAGTCGCTTGTTCACGCCATCGCGCGCTGGCCGCTCCAGTGGCGGGCGGCGCTGGTCACTGGGACTGTGGATGGGCAGCCCGAAGAATTGTTTCGAGTTTCGGGTCCCTCTGTATGGCCCTTTATGGCGTCGGGTGCGACGATCCTGATCTTCATCGGCGAGCTGTTTAATTTATACTGGTTGATCGGGCTGGGCGCGCTGGGCGTTGTCGGCTCGCTGATTTTCTGGCATTGGCCAGACAAAGCCAGGCACAGCCAGCAAGAGGAGGAGGAGTTCGAGCGAACGCACAAGCTTTCAGTGAATCCAAACGGCAGCCGCGCTGTGTCCCGTCTGGGGATGAACCTGTGCGTGCTAATCATGGGGATCGCTCTGACGACTTTTCTCTTCAGCTATTTTTATATTCGTCTTGAGAACCCTGTCTGGCCCCCCGAAGGGGTGCTGCTGCCAGAGCTGCTGCTTACGGTCATTGCCGCATTCCTCATGCTGGCAAGCGGCGGCGTGATGAGATGGGCCGTTAGAGCCATTGAACATGGGAATCAGCGCCATCTCCGCCTGGGTCTGGCGTTCACGTTCCTCCTCGGCGGGCTCGCGCTGGGCATCCAGATCTTCGATTTCACTCGCTTAGGCTTTGGTGTAGAGTTCCACGCCTATGGCTCCCTGTTCTATATCCTGGGTGGGTTTGCGTTTGTGGTGCTTGTGGGCGGGCTGGTCATGAACGCCTTGGTCCAGTTGTGGAGCTGGCGCGGGGAATACACGCCTCGGAATCATGTGGGGATTGAAAATACAGGGCTATACTGGTATGCCGCCATCATGATATGGCTGCTGACGTTTGTAACTTTATATGGCGCACCTTATCTGACGCAGGTATGATGGCTAACATATCGCTTTCTCACTTAAGGCGTTCTCCGTGGGCCCACATGTTAGGCGGACCCGTGATCTGGGGAATCCATTTTCTGGTTAGTTATGTCTGGGTTGAGTTTGGCTGCGGCGCCAGGCTGATTGTGCTGGACTCGACGATTTTCGGTCTTACCATCCTGTCGCTGGGTGTGCTGGTGTTGACGCTTGCTGCCATAATTGCCGCGCTCTATGTCGGTTGGTCAGCCTACAAGAGCTGGCGTCGCACCAGTGCATCGCCGGAGACGAATGAACTGGATGCCTGGGGAATCGAGTCAAGACGGTTCATGGCATTCAGTGGCATATTCCTCAGCGGATTGTTTTTCCTTGTCATTTTGCTTACTGGCTTACCAGCGCTGGTGTTGAGGCCTTGTGCATAATGAAGAAAGAAAGTACACAGAAGAAATTTAAGAGAATGTGTCCACTCTTGGTGGGTGGTTATATTGCGAGAACTGCGGGCGCGCGGCACTTCAGCGTTCGATCCTGAGTTGGCGCTCTACCAGTTTTGAAGCTGGCCTGATCACACTCGCTCAGCATCCAAGTCAAGACAGATTACCCTTTTACTTTTACCCCATCAACTTGGGACGAAATTGAAGCGCCTCCGCCAGATGCACCGAATGGATCTGTTCACACTCCGCGCGATCCGCAATCGCGCGCACTAGCTTGACGCTTCGCATACGGTGATACGCACATGCTAATTAATTGAGTTGCACCATCGCTGCCCGCATGGGACTCTCTTCAGGAAGGCTGCACATTGCCATGTCTGGAACCAAACGCAGGCGCGGGGAATTTGTGGATGCCAAGTGTTTTCCCTTTAAGCATCATTAAAGATAATTAGCCGGGAGTATGATGCTCCCGGCTGATTGCTGCATTCTAGTTTGTTTCGATTCAATGATCCTTGTCTTTTACGGGAGACCATCCCAATTCCCGGCAATCGGCATATCGCCGGGAATGCCCAAATCGAAGACTATATCTGCAAAG
>JAICQC010000417.1 GCA_025938055.1 Anaerolineales bacterium
CCAGCCAGAGGAAGCCCATCACATATCCCTGCACGATTTGCGCATTGGAGAGTTTTCCGAGGATCAACTGAATGGGAAAGTAAATGAGCAGTTGGAAGGGCAGATACTGGGCAATGTCCTGAATAAGTTTTGGCATCAGGGTCAGCGGTACGAATTGACCGGAGAACAACAGGATCAGCGCGTAATAAAACTCATGGATCGAGTAGACGCGCGTCGTCCAGAACGCGAGGGAGGTGATCGCGGCAGAAAGTAAAAAGCCGACCAGGAATCCCATAATCATAGCAGGGACAGCGAGCAGGATTCCGGTAAGGGTCACGCTGCCGAAATCCGGCTTGAAGAGGAAGTACAGGATGGTCCAGATCGGGACAAACCCTATGATCGTAAGGACTTTGAACGCAATATTATTGACCAGTGCATTGGTCAGCATGGGGTGGATCGGACGCACCAGTTCGCCTGAAAGCGAGCCATCCTGCACTTTGTAGGCAAAGGTGTGGATCACAATATTGCTAGTGATCTGGTCAACGATCAGAAGGGTCATGTAATAGGTAACAAAATCGTTGACAGTGAGTCCATTGACACTGCCTTTGCTGCTGGCGATGCTGCTCCACACCGCCAGATAAATGATGGGGGAGACCAGCCAATAGAGCAGATACATGAGCAGGTTGGCGCGGTACTGCCATTGTTCCGCCCAGTTAACCTGCCAGAGTCGCCGGAAGATATTAAACATGGGAACTCCTTCTCTCCGCGTTGAGCGGAGTGTACGTCGAGGAGAGCGCAGTCGAAACGCGAGTTTCCCGTTCACCCTGTCCTTCGACTTCGCTCAGGACGGATGCTTTACTGATTAAACGCCTGCTCGATCACGTCCTCGATCGGCGGATCGGTGATGGTAATGTCATGGATGGGCAGGTCTGCCAGCAGGCCGGATGTGACGCGCGTGACATCCTCTGCCTTGACCTGAATGTATTGTTTCTCCCAGTCTTCCTCGTTTTGCACGGGTGTGCCATAGCGGCTCAGATCATGTGAGTCAACTTCTGCCAGCCGAACGCCGATCAATTTGAAGGGAGCGATCTTGCGTGAAAGATCCCCGATACCGCCATCGTATTTGAGCTGACCGTGATGGATAATGATAATGCGCTCACACAAGGCAGTCACATCTGCCATGTAGTGGCTGGTGAGCAGGATCGTCGCGCCGGTGCGCTCGTTGTACTCATGCAAAAACTCACGGATGCGTGACTGACCCGTAATATCGAGACCAATGGTGGGCTCATCGAGGAACAACACTTTGGGACGGTGGAGCAAGCCAGCCGCGATCTCACACTTCATGCGTTCACCGAGCGAGAGATTACGGACAGGTTTCTTCATGATCGGCTCGAGCTCAAGAAGCTCATCCAGTTCCTTATAGGTTGCATTGTATTCGTCATCGGGGATGCGGTAGATTGCCTGGTTAAGCAGGAACGAATCTGCCGCCGGGATGTCCCATGCCAGTCGGTTGCGCTGCCCCATCACAAGGGTCATCGTGCGGAGGTACTCAGGCTTGAGTTCCCAGGGCGTAAACCCCAGAACATTTGCGGTGCCGCCCGTGGGATGCAGCAAGCCGGAAAGCATTTTGAGCGTGGTGGTCTTGCCCGCGCCATTGGGTCCGAGAAAGCCGACGATCTCACCCTGTTTGATGGTGAAATCCACCTCCTGCACCGCCTTCACATCTTTATACTTGCGCTGAAAGAAACTGCGCACTGCCGCGCCGAAGCCGCCTTCGCGTTCGGGCACCTGATAGGTTTTACTCAACCGATCAACGACGATGGTGTTTGGGGACATAGAATCTCTCCTCTGAGAAGGAGCGATTCTATCATTAATAGAACAGAAGTGCTAGAGATTACCTGCGTCTCTGGAATAATTCGATCCTGTGTTTGAAGACTGAGCCCATTGTATTCCTGCCAGATTCTCATATAATAACCTGTGATGACCAACCAAGCGAAGTACAGCCACGTGAACAGTGGCTTGTTCATCTGCTTTTTCCTGGTCCTTTCTTCATCCTGTGCTCCCACGAAGCAGCGCTTACCGGTGACGACACCCCGGCCCACGCCCGGGATTACCGCCACATCGACGGTCGCTGTATCCTCCCCGACTGCCACGCTGCCCCCCACACCGACCCCCGCCGACGCCATCAACCCCGAAAACCTGAAGCAGGTGAGATTGCTGCACCAGTATTGGCTCACGGTCGCGACCGGAGCCAGCGTAGATCCATACGAAATGGATATCTCTACTGTTGCCTTGAGCCCGGATGGGAGTCTGCTTGCCGTGGGTGGCTGCTCCAAGCCGCTTGAAGTAGACCTGCGCAGTGGAAATATATTTTGTAACGGGCAGGATTCCGCAAGCTCGGGTGGTGTTCCTTTCCTCCTGATTCTGGATGCCAGCACAGAAGACGTTATCGCAACTATCCCGGAAAATGAAACTGAGACGGTAATCGCCGACCTGGCTTTTACACCCGATGGAGAAAGGCTGATCTATGCCGTCCATCCCGGTAAATTTGCCGTATGGAATATTGACGCCGGCGAGCTTGAAGCGATACTCTGGGAGGGAGAGACCTCCGCGCCGAATATCGCCGTCAGCCCGGACGGAAGATGGATCGCACTCAAACCGACAGATCAGGTATTGATCTGGGATACTGCAAGCGAGGAGTTCGTCGCAGAAATTCCGGCATATTTTCGCCCCCAGTTCAGCGCGGATGGCAGCCGGATCGCAGTGCACCGCGAGGGCGAATTCATCGTGTATGAGACCGGCACCTGGGCAGAGCTATCGAGCTTTGGTATGCCGTGTGATTGTGTCTATGCTCTTTCACCCAGCCTGACGCTGCTTGCCACTGCCGAGAGAGTACCAGAAGAAAGCACTTTCATTGTGATCTGGGATACATCAACAGGTGCGCAAGTACAAACCTTACAGGCAAGCAGGGGAATCACCGCATTCCTTGTGTTTAGTCCAGATGGGCGCATGCTGTGGCGTGCCGATCACAATGGGGACCTGGTAGCTTGGAATCCCAGTGAAAGAACTTTCCTCGCCGAAAATATAGGCGGCATTACACCCATATTCAATCTGCATGGATTCCAGTTTTCGAATGATGGGCGCTACTATCTTCTTTTTAGCGATCTGCTTCTTGGGCTCTATGGCTTGCCATAGGTAAGCCCTTCCAGCGCCTAGAACGACGAAACCCTGTACCAGATATCCACATTGACGTGGACGGTCTTGCTGTGCTGGACCTCCATATTCAGACTGGGCTGGTCGGCAGTCGCCTCCATCGCCCTCATGGCTTTTGCCTGAAAAGGCATGGGAGGTCTTTCTTCGTCGAACGTGTTTTCCATGAAGTCATAAATCCCTAGCAGCTTCACGCCCATGGCTGCCGCCACCTTCTCAGCTTTTGCCTTGCCTTTGGCGATCGCTGCTTCCAGCCCGCGTTCCTGCGCCTCGTCTTCCGGGTACTTCCATTCAATCCGCTGGAGGGTCGCGTTTTTCTGTTCTGCGATGATGTCCAGCAATCCGGCGAGTTGATCGAGCCTCTCGGTTTTCACTTTGAGATGGTAGACCGCGCTGGAGGACTTGAGCAGCGCGCCGCTTGCCGTCTCGATGCGCACTCCTTGCAGTTGGATCCCGTCGGGACTCAGACCAAAGCGTGTCAGCGCTTCGACGAGCTGACTCACCTCCCTGGCTTTTTTCATGGCTTCATTTCCGCTGACCACCGATGAGCCTTTCACAGTTACATATAAATTTGCGTGCGAGGCAAAGATCTCCTCACGGTGAGATGCGGAAACTTTGATGGTATCGGGTTTTATCTCCATAAGTTACTCCTGATTGGATAACGACGAACTGGGCTGATATGTTCCTTTACTCTTCCAGAGACCAGACACGGAGCGTCCCATCACTGCCTGCGGAGAACACCCTGATTCCCTCGCGATCGAAAGCGACGTCAATGATATCGCCGGCATGGCCGGTCAGTTTTTTTTCTACCTGCCAGGTCTCGGTGTCCCAGATCCAGATCTCGTTCCCGGCTCCGATTGCAAGCCGGGTTCCATTGGGAGAGAACGCTATGGCTTGTACATTCTCCGCCGAAAATCTGGTTTCACTCGAAAATTTTCCTGTCACCGCATCCCAGACAGCCAGCCTGACATTCTCTGCGCCGTTCGGGCTATCCA
>JAICQC010000532.1 GCA_025938055.1 Anaerolineales bacterium
ACTGGTGATGACCTATTTCGAACATTATGTGAGTGTCAACAGGGAAAAGTCACTGCGCGGCTATACACGACCTTTGGATGCTTCGCGCTACACTCGCTTCAACTGGGCATGGAATGAAGCCGGAGCAAATCAGCTCTATCATAAATATTTCTATGGACGTACAGCCATCCCGCTCATCACACGGCGAATGGCAGGACGTCTGAGTCTCGTCACGGACCGTGCCTATGCTGCGGAAACTCTCCACACCAATCTGAGTCAGTCGTTTGGGAATCGAGAGTAAACTTCCTCCAGGTAAACCATAATGGATCTTCGTGAACAGCTCTCCCAGATAATTCCTTCGGCGCGCGTCCTGACTTCTCCCCTGCATCGCATTGCTTATGCCAACGATGCATCTTATTTTCATCTTGTGCCTCAAGCAGTCGTCCAACCCAATTCCATTCGTGAAATTCTAGACCTCTTCAAATTCACACAGACTCAGCGCGTCCCCATGACCTTCCGTGCCGCGGGGACAAGCCTCTCCGGACAAGCCGTCACCGACGGTATCCTGGTGGACGTCTCGAAGCACTGGGGGAATTATGCAGTGGAGGCTGATGGACACTTGATCCGCACCCAGCCCGGCATTGTCGGCGGTTTCCTCAACAATGTGCTCAAGCCGTTCGGGCGGCGCATCGGACCCGACCCGGCTTCTCTCGATGCCTGCATGATGGGCGGCATCCTTGCCAATAATTCCAGCGGGATGTGCTGCGGTGTGACCGAAAACGCCTACCGCACGATCCATTCGATGACATTTGTTCTACCAAATGGATTCACCCTCAACACGGCGGACCCGCGAGCCAGTCAGATCTTCGAAAACGAACAGCCGCAGATCGCGAATGGCTTACTGGAACTCAAGAGACGAATCCTCGAATCGACGGCAGAATATAAGGGAGAAACACTACCTGAGAAAATTCGCCGTCGTTACCAGATGAAAAACAACAACGGCTACCTGCTCAACGCATTCCTCGATTTCGATACCCCGCTCGACATCCTTATCCATCTCCTGATCGGTTCCGAAGGAACGCTTGGATTCATAGCCGAAGCCGTGCTTCATACGTTGCCCGATTATCCACGCCGCTACACCGGTCAGCTTTATTTCAGAAACCTTCAAGATGCCGCCTCCGCGATCTTGCCCATTAAAGAGTCCGGGGCGCGGGCGGCAGAGATCATGGATCGAGCTGCGCTGCGTTCCGTTCAACATTTCCCGGACGTCCCTGCAATTCTGCGCCAGCTCCCGGATGGCGCGACCGCCATCCTAGTGGAGTATCAAGCACGGGATGCGGAATCAATTCTCAGCTTCAAAAAAGCAGTGGAGCAGGTCGTCAAGCAAATTCGGCTCCTGCACGATCCAGAATTCACAGATGACCCGGCTTCACAGGCTGCGTTATGGAAAACTCGAAAAGGTATCATCGCATCCATTGGCGGGACACGCGCTCCAGGAAGCACCTGCATCAACGAAGATGTGGTCTTCCCGATTCACCGCCTTGCCGAGGCAGTGACCGATCTGCAGCAGCTCTTTCTGGAGTTTGGCTATTCGGACGGTGCAGTGTTCGGCCATGCCAAAGACGGCAACCTGCACTTCCTCGTCAACCAGGCATTCAATACGGACTCTGACATCACTCACTATGACCGCTTCATGCAGGCGATGGTGAAGCTTGTTAGCGGTAAATACGACGGCGCGCTCAAGGCGGAACATGGCGCCGGGCGAAACATGGCACCATTCGTGGAAACCGAATGGGGACCCGAAGCCTACGCCATTATGCGCGACCTGAAGAACCTGTTCGACCCGACTACCATGCTCAACCCTGGCGTGGTGATCAACCCGGATCCCAAGGCACATGTGACACACCTCAAGAGTATGGCGTCTGTTGCGCCCGAGGTGGACAAATGCATAGAATGTGGATTCTGCGAACCAAAATGCCCCTCGCGACGGCTGACGTTGACACCGCGCCAGCGGATCGTCGTGCAGAGAGAAATTTCACGTTTAACAGAATTGGGATCAAACTTAGTCGAGCTTGATTCCGTTATCGACGATTTCACCTACGCGGGCATCGACACCTGCGCCGCCGATGGACTCTGCGCCACAGCTTGCCCGGTCGGCATCAACACCGGAGACTTCGTCAAACGGCTGCGCTCAAAAGTGATCAAGAATGAAAAACCCGCGCTCTGGGTAGCAAGTCATTTTTCTCTGGTTGAACAAGTGCTCGGCTGGGGTGTTCGCGCGGGACATTTTGCTGAAAAGATCATTGGCGTGAACGGGGTTAAATCCATTTCTGTCACTGCCGAAAAACTAACAGGCACAAGGCTGCCCAAGTGGAATCATCATATTCCTTCACCCGCTTCGATTGCAAAGCACTCAGCGCGAGGAGAAGATGAAAAAGAATTTATCTACTTCCCCTCCTGTATCTCGCGACAAATAGGGGTTCCAAGTATCAAGTCTCAAGTTTCAGGTTCATCCATGGCGCTCGGCGAAGCGCTCCTCAAAATATCCCAACGTGCAGGAATCTCGCTCTGGACTCCAGAAAATGTTGGTGGAACTTGCTGCGGCATGCCTTTTGCTTCCAAAGGGTACACCGCTGCTTATCGCATGACTCTCCACAACACCCTCCTCAATCTATGGGATTGGTCTGAAGGTGGCAAACATCCAATCGTTATTGATACCACTTCCTGCACGCACACATTACGTACATGCCATGTCGACCTCAACGCCGAAGATCAAGAGCTCTGGGAGCAATTGACAATTTTGGATGGAATTGAATTCCTTCATGATTTTGTCTTGCCAGAACTC
>JAICQC010000209.1 GCA_025938055.1 Anaerolineales bacterium
ACGGGGAAGACGGAAGCCTTCGCCTCTGCCTTTACGCGGCTCGCGAATCAAAATCTGGGAGAAGTGGATCCTGAAAAATGGGTGGTCTTCATGTTCTATTCGCACCCCCCGCTCGGCGAGCGCATCGCCAAGGCAAATCACTGGAAATAATAACGATATAGAGAGCCCTGCAAACGTCCACGCGACCTTCGCAGGGCTTTTGTGGAAAGATGCCTACCGAGGCTCCATCCATGAATTTCTGCGAAGGAGGATGGGAACGATCACGAGGAGAGCGATCAGCACTCCCATCGCGGCGATCCCGTCTGTGGAACCCACACGCGAGAGGTCTCCGGGTTGAGGCGTGGGGGTAGCCTGGAGGAAAAACGCCGTGTCACCGAAATTGCCCTGCATGGCGGGTGGTGCTGAATAATTGAGTGCTGCGCTGAACAGCGCCAGGAGCAAGCCAATGCCAATGGTGATGACGGGGCGCATAAATCTCTTCATAGGATGTAAATTGCCGCTTTCATCAGGAACTCCCGGCGTTTTAGAATCATTGGCACACTATGATTCAAGCTGCTGGTTTCTATCATCCTGCCTTGGCGCGGCACGCGGTAAGTATAACATGTGCCCATTTGACCGAATTCTACCCTTTATATGTACTTAGGCATGCTTTTGCAGTATAATGCCCGCGTTGCCCGCCGGGCATGGCAACTCACGAGGAGAATGAGTTCAAATCCCCGATTTAACACTTGCCGATGTACCACTCGTCCCGTCATAGAAGATTGACAGGGGCGAGTCTTGTGTTGGAGAATAGCATACATATATATTTCTGATATGCACAGCCAAGTATCGAGTGTTTCAGGAGGAGAAAGCCCGCGGCAGGCAGTATGAGTTCCTGTTGTAAGTCGAAATAGAGATGGAAGTACACTTTAGCGGTTATTGCGAACGCCGAAAATTTACCAGAACAATTTTAGTGGTGTAGCCTGGCGCAATAGCAAGAACAAATCTTGTCACAGGAGCATGCATGATCAGGAATTTCTTAGGATGGCTGAATCAGCCAATGGGGCGGATAGCGGTGCTTATTGCAGCGTTGTCTTTGTTCAGTCTGGCTGCATTTGGGCTGTATACTACCCAGGTGTCCCCTCCACAACCCATTGAGTTCACACATCAGATCCATGTCAATCTGGGGGTCCAATGCCTGTATTGTCATCCGGGGGCGTTGCGCGGACCATCGCCCGGTTTGCCTACTCTGACGAAATGCTGGGGATGTCATCAGCAAATGGAAAAAACATTTACCAGTGAACGACTGGCTGTTTTGGTAGATTACATTGAAAGTGACAGACCTATCGCCTGGGTGCCCGTCGCCCAGGTGCCGGACTTCGTTCATTTTACACACCGTCCCCACATCGCAGCCGGGTTGAACTGTGAGCGATGCCACGGTGATATGTCCCAGGTGGAAATCGCAGAAAATCCGCAGGTGATGAACATGGGCTGGTGTTTGACTTGTCATCGTGAGAGGGCTGCAGATGATCCAGAAAAACTTACAAAGCTCACAGATTGTGGCACGTGCCACTACTAAACCGGGTAAAAAAGGAACAGACTGACTATGAGCGAAAAAATTTCCCGGCGTGATTTTCTAAAACTTGCCAGCGCAGGCGCGGCGACCACTGCCGTACTAACCGGATGCGGTCCCGCTTCGCGTTACGTCCAGCGCGAGCCGTATTCTCGAATGCCCGAGTATACCTACAACGGTTTGAGCACCTATTACGCCACCACCTGCCGCGAATGTGCGGCGGGCTGCGGGCTTATCGTCCGCACTATGCAGGGTCGTGCCATCAAAGTGGAAGGCAATCCGAATCATCCTGTGAACCTCGGCAAGACCTGCCCGCGTGGACAAATCACATTACAGGGTTTGTACAACCCTAACCGGGTGCGCGGTCCGATCCGGCACGAACGCGGCGAACCTCTTTACAGTGACACGTTCCAGGACATGGAGCCCACTATGAGCTGGGAGGATGCCGTGCAGGTGGTGACTGATGCCCTCGGGAATGCGAGCGGGGTTGCGTTCCTCATGGGTACAGCACCCGATCATCTCTTTGATCTGGTCTCTGATCTCGCGAATTCCATCGGCGCATCTGCTCCCATTCGTTACAGCGCCTCGAGCATGTTTGAAACCCGCGCAACACTGAGTCGGGCTGCGGAAGAACTCTTTGGGCAGGC
The DNA here is from genome assembly GCA_025938055.1 of Anaerolineales bacterium. Next base: position 2,200 of record JAICQC010000209.1, read on the forward strand.
TGCTCTGCCATTTTTCGATATTGGCAATTCTGACCTTGTCCTCTCGTTTGGCGCGAACTTCCTCGAGACCTGGCTCTCTCCGGTGGCGTACAACCGTGAGTACGGGAAATTGCGCCGCGGAAATCCGAAACGACGCGGCACCTTCATTCAGTTCGAAGCCCGGTTGTCTCAAACTGCCGCGAATGCCGACGAGTGGATTCCCATTCACCCCGGAACCGAGGGACTGGTTGCAATGGCAATCGGCAGGCTGGTTGCTGAAGCGAGAGGTGGCGAGGTGCCCGCGGCGTTTGCGGATGTGGATCTCGAGGCTGTTTCGTCTGAGGCAGGTATCCGGATGGAGACGCTGGAGCATATCGCACAACTTGTCACCGAAGCAATTAGCCCGGTTGCCATCCCTGGCGGATCTGCACTGGGTTTGAGCAATGGTTTGCAGACGGCGCGAGCCATCCTGGCGTTCAACGCCGCTAACAACAGTTTGGGCAAGGCAGGCGGCGTATTCCTTTCACCGCTTTCCCCGAACGAAGATGCGTATCACCGTCCCGCCAGCGCGCAGGAAATGACCGATCTCATCAGCCGGATGAACAGCGGTGAGATCTCCACGTTGTTTATCCATGGCGTGAACCCGGTCTTTGAATTGCCCGCGTCTCTGGGGTTTGCTGAAGCTTTAGCAAACGTGGAAACGGTCATTTCGTTCGCCACATTTCCCGATGAAACCGCTGTTGCTTCAGACTATGTGTTTCCTGACCATCATAGTCTTGAGTCATGGGGCTATCAACGTGTTGCAACAGGCGCGGCACAGTCTGTGCTATCCGGCGCACAACCCGTTGTTTCGCCAATGCAAAATACGCGCTCTACCGCGGATGTATTCATTGCGGCTGCTCCTGCTGCTCTGCCATTCAATGATGAGGTTGAGTACATCCAGAGCAAACTGGCGAATCTCATCGGTCAGGCAGATGGCTCCTTTATGGCGACTGAGATCAATTCGTTCAGCGCCTACTTCCAGCAGCACGGCGGCTGGTGGAGAACTAGCGCGGACCTGACGGCGCCTGCATCAGCGAGTCTGCTTGACACCGGGATAGACGTGGAGGCGGCAGAGTTTGCCGGTGAAGGCGAATTCTTTTTCCTGCCGTTCGTCTCGCCGACGTTGGGCGAAGCGGGCGCGAACAAGCCCTGGCTGCAGGAATTGCCAGACCCGACAACCACAGTCATGTGGAACACGTGGGTGGAGATCAATCCCGAGACTGCGCATGAGCTTGGCGTTGAGAATGATGATGTGGTCAAGATCATCAGCGAAGCGGGAGAGGTGGAAGCGCCAGTGTATCTGTACCCAGCCATCCACCCGGAGGTGATCGCCATGCCGTTTGGGCAGGGTCACAGCGCCTACGGCAGGTACGCGCAGGGGCGCGGAGTCAATCCGGCAAATCTGCTTGGTGCACACTTTAATGAAGCAGGCGATCTTGCCTTCGCGGGTATGAAAGTCAGGATCGAAAAGACCGGCAGACAGCAATTCCTTTCACGGCTGGAAAGCCGCATCGGTGTCTATGGCGAAGGATTGGGTGAGGAAGGTCATTAGAGGAGAGAGACATGAGTCTACAAGTCGATTTGAATCGTGTGGGTGCCAAAGGCTCGCTGTTACAGGAGGACGAGAATGCAAAGTGGGGGATGGTGATTGACCAGGATATTTGCACGGGCTGCCAGGCTTGTGTGGCAGCCTGCGTTATGGAAAATAACGTTCCCTTCGTGATGGAGGAGGATGCAGGTTACGGGCGTACCCTGCACTGGATTCGTATTGAACGTTTCTGGGAGGGTGAATACCCTGCGGTGCGCTCAACGCCCTTTCAGCCGATGTTGTGTCAGCATTGCGGCAGCGCTCCCTGCGAGCCAGTCTGCCCGGTCTTTGCTTCAGTTCACAGCCAGGCAGAGGAGCTCAACCTGCAGGTGTATAACCGCTGTGTGGGGACGCGCTACTGTGCCAACAACTGCCCTTATCAGGTTCGTCAGTTCAACTGGCGTGATTATGCTCTGGTACCGTTCCATGCCAACGAAGTGGATGGACAGATGGTCTATCCACTGCACAACCAGTTCAACCCGGATGTGACAGTACGCCGCCGCGGTGTCATGGAGAAATGCACTTTCTGCATCCAGCGCATCCATAAAGCGGAGGATAAAGCCAAATCCGAGGGTCGCGAAGTGGAGGATGGTGAGTTCAACACAGCCTGTGCACAGGCCTGTCCGACCAATGCGATCAAGTTTGGGCGCCTGGACAACGATGAGAGCCTGGTCAGCCAGCTTTCGCAGCGCGAGAGGGGTTACAAACACCTTGAAGAACTAAACACGTTCCCGCGCGTCACGTATTTGAAGGGAGAAAGGGCAGAATAATATGGCTGTCTCCTCCAAATATATGTCCGGTTCTGAGAAGGCGCACGCGGAGCACCATGAGGAAGAACACGACCCGCGCGAATCCCTGATGTTCGACCCGCTGCCGCGCGGCGTGATGAATGACATGGTGATGGAGTCGATGCACGTCACCTCCTGGAAGTTCTGGCTGGTGCTGAGCATCCTTGTTTTCCTGGTGGCAACCTGTTTCTTTTATGCCTGGGGCTATATGATTGCCGAAGGGCTTTACGTGGCAGGTGTGATGCGTCCAGCCTTCTGGGGGATCTTCCTCGTCAACACCGTGTTCTGGATCGGTATCAGTCACGCCGGGACGTTTATCTCTGCCATCCTGCGCGTTATGAAGGCAGAATTCCGCCGCCCGTTCACCCGCGCTGCCGAACTGATGACGACCTTTGGTCTGATCCAGGCGGGAGCCAGCATCTTCATGCACCTTGGACGCGTCTGGCTGGCATACTGGCTGTTCCCCATCCCCAACGAGCGGCAGCTTTGGCCCAACTTCCATTCACCCCTGATGTGGGATCTGCTGGCGATCACAACCTATGTGCTCGGCAGCACCATGTATCTGTTCCTGCCATTGATCCCGGACCTGGCAATGGCGCGTGACCGTTCCACAGGCTGGCGCAAGACGTTCTACCGGATCCTTGCGCTGGGCTTCCGCGGCACCGAAGGTGAGTGGCGGCACCTGACGACCGCCATGAATATCTTTGCCTTCGCCATCATCCCGGTCATGTTCTCGGTGCACACCATCGTGTCGTGGGACTTTGCTATGGCGATGCGCCCGGGCTGGTCTTCCACGGTGTTCGGTCCCTACTTTGTGCTCGGGGCGCTGCACTCCGGCATGGGCGCAGTGGCAGTGGTGCTGTTCATTATGCGGTACACCATGAAACATATGGACTATTTCATCCGCAAGGAACATTTTGATGCCCTGGGCAAATTGATGATGATCGTTTCTTTTGCCTATGCCTATTTCTTCTTCAACGATTACATCGTACAGTGGTATGGCGGCGATTTTGCCACGGACAGCCTTCTACACTGGTTGGAAGGCGGCCCCATGGCATGGATGTTCTTCCAGATGATCGGCTTCAACATCGTACTACCCTTCCTTACACTATGGAACAAACGGGTGCGCACGACGCCATGGCTTCTTGCCCTCATCGGTTTGCTCATCAACGTGGGCATGTACTGGGAACGCTACGTTATTATTCCGGTTATGCTTACGATCAATCGCATGCCGTTCACCTGGAAGCTGTACGAGCCACGTATTGAAGTGTTCCTGACCATTGGAACCTTCGCCATGTTCCTGTTGTTCTACATGATCGCCTCCCGGTTGATCCCACTGATTCCGGTCTGGGAGGTACAGGAAGGGCAAATGACCCATTCCCTGCGCAAGGTGGGTAAGACCCATGTTCCCACCATCAGCGAGTTCGAGTAAAGGGAGCAGCATATGGCAGACACGACTATGTTGGCACTCTTTGAGGATATCGATCCGGTTGCGAACGCAATCGAAAAACTGCATGAGATGGGCGTCACGAATGACCGCATCGACGTCATGTCCGGCGTGCCGATCAATCCCAGGATGCTGGGACGCCCGCACCCGTGGACCAATGTTTCGCGGCTGGCATTGGGCGGGGCTGTTGGCGGCTTTCTGTTCGGGCTTTTCCTGAATTGGGGGACCCCGAATCTCTATGCAGTCCGCGTGGGCGGCCAGGCTCTTACACCAATACCACCAGGGCTGATTCTGCTCTTTGAAATGACCATGCTCTTCGCGCTGCTTTCCACGTTTTTAGGTGTATTCCTCGAAAGCTATTTCCCCAATTATCGCCCGCTGGAATATGTGCCTCAAATCAGCGATGGCAAGATCGGGCTCTTTTTCAGAGTCCCACAAGACGACCAGCAAAAATATACCGATGCCCTGAGTGAACTGGGCGCTGAATCTGTTGAACCTCACGAGGCGCGGATGCTATGAGATTATTTAGGCAGCTGTTCTGGGTCTTTACAACGCTTGGAGTCCTCTTAGGAATCCTGTTGCTCTTCACCTACGACATCATCAAGGTTGAATGGATTTCCTTCATGGAGATCCAGCCAGCCTACCGGCAGATGGAAGATCCACTTCCTGTTCCCGCACGTTCGATCCCCATTGAGGGACCGGTCACGATCCCGGGCCTGGGCGCGCCGGAAAACCCGGTCGAGGCGAACGAGGCGTCCATCACGCGCGGCTCGAATTTATTTGAGATCCATTGCCAAATGTGTCATGGAGCCACCGCCCAGGGGAATGGTCCCATTGCGCCTTTCCTCGCCAACCGGCCCGCCAACCTGACCTCGCCTGTGGTGCAATCCAAAAGCGATGGTTCGATCTTCCTAACGATCACCAATGGAGTGGATGGAAAAATGCCGCCATTGAACGAAAACCTGACCGTTCCCGAACGCTGGGATCTGGTCAACTTTCTGCGCACGTTGACGCAGGCGGACTAGGGGAGGAGCGAACATGACTGACGATACTCGCCGAATGATTTATGGGACACTGGTTGTGTTCCTCGCATTTCTGGTCGTCTGGCTGGGTTTTGTTTATATCTCGGCTTGTGGTTTCACGCTCACCTGCATCCAGGGCGCGCCGCTCGTCGTGCGGACGCCTATTCCCACGTTGATCCCCTTTGAACAAGAGCAGGCGCAGCCTGTCGCTCCCGATGGAGAGTCGGCTCCCTGCCAGGTCGCCGCGACCGATCTGATCGGCGCCTGGGTCATGGCAGGACATACGGAGAGCGAACCCTTCCCGTTCACGGACTTGAACGGACAGGAATGCGAGGCAACGTTCGCCGATGTCCAGCCTCTCTTCGTGGAGAATAGTATCTGGTTCGTCGGCTCGCTGGGCTGCACCTCCTGCCACAACGCGGATCTCACTGAGCGCAGTGGAGGGTTGGATCTATCTTCTTATGAAGCGATCTCCTCCGCTGGTACCGATCTTTTTGGCGGCGATAACTGGGAGAGTTCATTACTGCATGAAGTGCTGGTCAATCAGGGTCTCACGACACAGGGTCACTCGCCGGAAGTGGAACCAAGCAACCCACTCCTGTATGTAGGTCAGGCATTGGCTGCCGATGGCGAAGCGGATGTCACCGCAACGCCAACACCCTAGAATATAAAACACATTTGGCGCCGGTTTCCTGACTGAGCCGCATAGAGAACAAAAATCTCCCTCAAAGGGAGATTTTTTAATTCTGGCGGAGAGGGCGGAGATACCAACGCAAATAACAACTCCCTTATTGAGGCCCTGCCGAAAGAAAAAACCGCCCCTGATTAGGGCGGTTTCTCATTGGGGAAGTTTCCCGATCTTTGTGCTACGAGACTGTTATCATTGCCAAAGCGGAATTATTACGCAACAACAATTGAGAACCAGTCCGGTAGATGCCAAGATGGTAATCCTGG